>NZ_JBHWIE010000425.1:0-5608 GCF_042732085.1 Actinosynnema sp. NPDC059797 | reverse complement strand
GGCCTCACCGAGGCACGGCGCGCGCACGAGCCACCTCGCGCGGTTCGCGGTCGACGACCTCGCCGCGCGGATCACCGCGGAGCTGTCCGCCGATCGGGACGCACCGTTGCGGTTGAACCCGTTGGTGCGGGTCGAGGAGAAGGCGGTGCGCGTCGCCGACCGCGCGATCGCACTGCCACCGGAGCTCCTCGCCGCGCTGCGCGCCGGTCCCGTCCGGGCCTCCGAGCTGCCCGCCGAGCACACCCGCGTCGTGGCGGCGCTGGTGCGGGCCAGGGTCCTCGCGGTGGCCGTCGCGCCGGCTGCCACGTCGCTGGACGACCTCGGCGACCTCCGCGCGGCGGTGGCCGCGACCGGACTGCCCGCCGCGTCGGCGTGGGTGGACCGGCTCGACGCGATCGCCTCGGCCGTGGACGCGGTGTCGGTGCGGCGCTGGCCGCTGCGCAAGGCGATGTGCGTCGACGTCGAGCGCACCCTGGCCGCGGTCGGGCGCGCCCCGTCGGACCGTCCCGCGGGAACGCTCTACGCCGATCGCCAGCCCGTCTTCGAGGAAGGCGTCGGCGGGCTGCGCGAGCTGCGGGTGCACCGCCCGGCACTGGCGCGGCACCAGCGGGCGCTCGGAGCCGTCCTGCACGCCCACGCCGCGTACGCCACCGCCGTCCGCGCCGACGCCAGGGCGTGGCTCGCGGACGGCTGGAGCGCGGCCGGTCTGCCCGCCAGGGTCAGCCTGTACGAGCTGCTCGACGCCGTGGGCCGGCTGCCGCAACCCGACTACCACGGGGGGAGCCCCTCCGCCGACGCGCTCTGGCGACGCCTCGACGGAATCGCCCCCGAAGGGACGGCCCGGGTCGACATCAGTGCCGACGAGCTCGACGCCGCCTTCGCCGACGCGGTGCCGGACGAGCCGTTCGTCTGCTCGCCCGACCTGCTGCTGCGCGGCCCGCGCGGTCAGGTGGTGGTCGGCGAGGTCCACCAGGGCATCCAGCCCTGGTGCTGGCTGATCCGCAGCCTGCCGGCAGCCGAGCGGGAGCGGCTCCGGGCCGAGGTGGGTCGGTGGGCCCGCGAGCTGGCCGGTGACGCGGAGCCGATCACCCTCGTCGAGCCGCGGTTCACCGGCAAGACGTTCACCCTGGAGTACCCGGGCCTCGCGCTGGAACGGGTGGCCCGCTCCGCGCTGCCACCCCGGCAGGTCCGCTCGCTGCACTCCGTGCTGGCCGACCGCGACGCGATGCGTCTGCACGACTCGGACGGGCGGCCGCTGGTCCTGATGCCGACGAGCCCGGTCAGCCCGCTGTGCCGCGCGTTCGCCGGCCCGGTGCTGTACGGCCCGCGCCGGCCACCGCTGGACCGGCACCGCCCCCGGGTGGTCGTCGACGACGTCGTCTGGTTCCGCGAGTCGTGGCGGCTGGACGCGGACGACCTCGCCGCTCTCGCCGCCGCACGCGACCCGGCCGCCGCGACGTTCGCCGTGGCCCGGCTCAGGGACGCGCTCGGGCTTCCGCGACACGTGTACCTGGCGGTGGCGGGCGAGCCGAAACCCGTCTACCTGGACCTGGCCGCGGTGGCGTACTGCGACCTGTTCGCCCGCCTCGTGGCAGGCCGGCAGGACGCCGTCGTGACCGAGATGCTGCCCGCGCCGGACGAACTCGTCCTCGACTGCGCGGACGGCGTCCACACGAGCGAGCTGCGGACGGCGATGATCGTGCGGAGGACCTCGTGAGCGTCGAGTTCGCGCCCATCGCGGTGCTGCGCAGCGCGGGGCTCCCGGCCGACCTGCTGGACGTGATGGTCGAGCCGTCCCTCGTGGCGGCGCTGGACACCGCGGACGACGTGGCCGCGCAGCGGTACGCGGAGGCCGCCGTCCGGTACGCCGACGCCGGGATCACCGCGCTCTGCGGCGATCCCCGGGTGCGTGACGCCGCGGCCGTCGCCAACCCGGACATCCACGACAACGCCGTGCTCCCGGTGGCGGACGGGGTGCCGCGGAGGAGGCGCAAGCGGTCCAGGTCGGCCGTCGCGTTGCTGCAGCGGCTCGCCACGAAGAACGACACGGCGAACGGGTACGGCCCGATGGACCTGGTCCGGCTGTCCGGGAGCGCCGACCTGGTGCAGCCCGGCGGCCCCGGCGTGCGCGCCGGCCTGGTCAGCTGGTGGGTGGCCGACCTGATCGCCGCGGCCGTCGAACGGGACCCGCGGATGTCGCCGCACCTGCCGGTGAGGCTCGCAGACCCGGTCCGGCAGGCGGACGGCGCCCTCGTCGTCGGTGACCGCCGGGTGCGGCTGAGCGCCGACGAGCGGACCGCCCTGGCGGCGCTGCCCGGTGTGCCGGTCGGCGACGCGCTCGGGCGGCTCCGCCGAGCCGGCCTGGTGCGCGGCGCGCTGCTCGCACCGGCGGCCTGCACCGACCCGCTGGCCGAGCTGGCGGCGGCACTGCCGGACAGCGGTCCCGGACGGGACTGGCGGGACCGGCTCGTCGAACTGGGGCAGGTCGCGCAGCAGGTGGCCGACGCCCCGATCGCCGCGCGGGGGCCGCTGCTGGCGAGGCTCACCGGCAAGGTCGAGGACCTGGTCGGGGAGCTGCCGGACCGACCGAGCGGCGAGTTCTACAGCGACCGCGGCGTCATGTACGAGGAGGGACGCGCGCGCACCGCCCCCTACACCGTCGGCGGGAGGCTGCTGCGCCGGATCACCGAAGCCCTGGACCCGTTGTGCCGCTTGGCGGCCGCGTACGGCCACGCCCGGTTCGCGGACGCCTCCGGCGCCCTGCGCGACCGCGTCGGCGATCGGTGCACGCTCGCGGACGCGATGCGCCACGCGGCGGCGGCGATGACCTTCCCCGGTGCGGACCGGCTCCGCGACGCGGTGGGCGACGCCTGGTTGGCCTCGGGCGGACACCTCGGCCCCGACCGGTTGGCCGACCTCCTGGACCGGTGGCCCGGCGGGGACCCTTCGCTGCTGTCACCGGACCTGATGTTGGCCGCGGGACCAGGCGGGGTGGGTGACGCCCGGCTCGTCCTCGGTGAGCTGCACAGCAACCTCCAGGTGTTCGGGCTGTTCGAGCACTTCTGGCCGGACAGCGGGTTGGACGAGTGGTTCGCCTCGCTGCCGGCGGCCGAGCGGTTGGCGCAGCTGGTGGCGCCGCGCTCGCAGGGCAAGGCGTTCCTGTGCGAGCTGCCGACCCGGTCGATCCGGGTGGGCGCCGAGTCCCGCCGGCGGGACTCGGTCGGGTACGGCGGCGTCGACGTGGTCTGGGCGGACGGCGTCCCGTGGCTCGTGCTGCCGGACGGCGATCGCCGCAGCCTGACCCCGGCGGATCCGGCCAACCCGGTCTACCTGGCGTTGTCCCCGCACACCGGGCTGCTGCCGGTGTTCGACGGCGCGGCCGGGCACACGCCGGAGCTGACGCTGGGTGACCTGGTCGTGCAGCGGGAGTGCTGGCGGGTGCCGAGGCCGCACGGCACCGCGCGGACCACCGCCGGGCAGCTCGTCGAACTGCGCCGCTGGCGGTCGGCGCTGGGACTGCCGGAGCGGGTGTTCGTCAGGTCGCCCGGTCAGCCGAAACCGTTCTACGTCGACCTGCGCAACCCCCTGCTGGTCGACCTGCTGCTGCACTGGACCGAGCCGGGTGAACCGCTGGCGATCACCCCGATGGACCCCGGCCCGGACGAGCTGTGGCTCGACCACGGATCACGGCGGCACTGCGCGGAGCTGCGCATGTCGGCCGTGGTCTCGCCAGGGAGGCCGGCATGACCACGACAACCGCGTTGGCGGCGGCGATCCGGACGCCGGCGGGCGAGCTGAGGGCCGTCCTGTACCCGACGCTGCAGCTGCGGTCGTCCGGCTTCGCCGGTGACCTCGTGCCCGCGGTCGGCCCGGACGCGGCGGGCAGGGCGGCCGGGGCGATCGACGCCAGGGCCGAGCTGGCGCTGGTCCGCGACGCGTTCCGGGCATCGACGTTCCCGACGGTGCGCGCCCGGTTCGACGAGCTGGACAAGCCCGCCAGGGACCGGATCGTGCGGTCGGCGCGCCTGGTCACCCGCGGCCTCGCCCTGCCGGACGAGACCACCGCCCTGCTCGACGGCCTGGGCGGCGGCGAGTGGACCGCGCGGTGGGCGCGGGCCGTCGAGCGGACCCGGCGCGCGGACGAGGTCGCCGCCCACGCGCACCGACTCGCCCTGGCCGAGGTGCTCGACCAGGTCAGGGACCGGTCGCGGGCGCCTCGGCTGCGGCAGGCGATCAGCCAGTCCAACCCCGGGTTCGCCCGGTTGCTGCACCGCTCCGGCGGACCGCTGGAGCAGGGGGCGCAGTCGCGGTCCGCGGGCCGGGCCGGGCTGGCCACGGCGCACCGGTACCTGCGGCGGTTCACGATGCGCTGCGAGACCGTCTCCTTCTACGGGCCGACCTGCTTCGTGGAGCTCGACCCGGACTCACCAGTCCCGGTGCTGCTCGACGCGCCCGCCCCGGAACGGGTGGCGGTGGACGCGGCGGCGTGGCTGGTGCAGGAACTCGCCGCGCTGTGCGGTCCGCGCGGCCGGGCCTCGCTGATCAGCCGCAGCCCGGTGTGGCGGCTCGTCGACACCGTGCTGGAGCGCACCACGGACGGGCACCGGGTGCCGATCGGGCCGGCCGCGCTGGAGCTGTGGCGCCGGCTCGACACCTGGCGGCGGCTGGGCGACGCGGTGACCGCGGCCGGCCTGTCCGCGTCGGCGGCGGCGGCCGCCGCGACGGAACTGCGGCCCGCGCTGCGCCGCGGCCCGGCTGTCCCGTCGACGGAACTGCGCGCCCTGCGCGCGCTGACCGACGCCGTGCCGGGCGCGGAGTTGCCGGCGCGGGTGGCCGCCGGGTTGGCCGAGGCGGAGCGCGTCCCGTGGCCGCGGCGCGAGCAGGCCCTGGCCGAGGTGGCGACCACCCTGCGGTCCGCCGGGGTGACGGCGAGCCGCAACGCCGGCGACCACTACGCCGACCGGTCGTTCTGGCACGAGGAGCGCTCGTCGCCGTTCAGCGAGCGCGTGCGGCTCGGCGGCCCGGTGACCACGCGGCTCGTCGAGGTCGTGCGCGCGGTCCTCGAACCGTGCTACCTGATGGCCCTGCTCACCCGGTGCGACGCGCGGCAGGCGGTGCGGGAACGGCTGGGCGGCCGGCGGGTCCCGCTCGCGGCGGCGGCCGCCGTGGACTTCTCCACCGCGACGCCCCGCGCCGACCGGCTGCGGACCGCACTGCGCGACGTCGTCCGCGGCACGGCGCCGTCGCCGGACGGCGCGGTGCGGCTGCCGACGGCGGCGATCGCGGCGGCCTGCGCGCCCTCCTGGCACGAGCTCACCGAGGCGGACCTGACGCCATCGGCGGCCCTGCCCGGCCTGGACCTGCTCGCGGACGGCGCGGACCCGGCGACGGCGGTCTGGGTGATCGGCGAGATCCACGACGACTCCAGTTCGGTGCTCGGCGGGTCCTCCGCCCGGGTGCACAGCGATCCGGCCGGGCTCTACCGGAGCTTCACCGACGAGGTCCGGCGGCTGGTCGGCGAGACCCCGATGGCGGGTGTCGTCGCCCGCCGCCGGACCATGCACATCAATAATGAGATGCCCGGTCTGGCACTAGAGGTTTAGGTTTG
>NZ_JBHWIE010000424.1:0-5625 GCF_042732085.1 Actinosynnema sp. NPDC059797 | reverse complement strand
CAAACCTTAACCTATCATGCCGACCCATGTATCTATAAGAGAAATTCCGCCGCGCGGCGGCCGACCGGGGCATCCCGGACGACGAGATCGACGAGTTCGCCGACCAGCTCCGGTTCGAGGTCTGGATGTGCTCCCCCGGCCCCGGCGACGAGATCGCCGGGCAGGCGGGAGGACTCCCCCGGCTGCCGGTGGGGGTGGAGTGGCCGAGCAGCGGGAAGGGGGTCCCGTTACCGTTCATCGCCTCGGTCGACTGCGCGGCCCTCCCCCGGGCCGAGGGGCTGCCCCTGCCGGCGGACGGCTCGCTGCTCTTCTTCCTGCACCACGAGGAGGACCACCTGGCTTGCCTCGGCACGGGCGAGCCGGAGTTCGCGCGGGTCCTGTACGTCCCGGCGGGCGCGGAGACGGTGGTGGCGACGCCGCCGCCCGACCACGAGAACCTCAGGCCCTACCACCAGGACATCCCGTTCCTCATCCCCGAGCACCGGCTCTCCGCGCGGGTCGAGCCGGCCCTGCCGGAGTGGATCGAAGAGCGCGATGAGCGCGACGCCGAGTTCGAATCGGAAACCGTGCAGCGGTTGCTCGAGGAGCTGGAGCACCTCGACGAGCTGTGCGAAGTGGTCGACGACCTCTGGCCGGGGACGGGTCCGGGCGGCGCGATCAGCCTCGGCGGGCACTGCTCGGAGATCGGCGGCCAGGACCCCCCGTTCACGCAGTTGGCGCTGTTCAACCTCAAGGACCGGTTCGCGGCCGAACCCGACCTCCCGAGGGCGGAGAAACACCGCCTGGAGAACGAGGAGGAGGACCGGTTGACCCGGGAATGGGTGCCGCTCGTCCAGTTCTCCACGGAGAGCGAAGTCTATTACGGGTGCTTCCTGATCAGCCTCGACGACCTCGCCGCCAAGCGCTTCGACCGGGCGCGCTCGTTCACCATGTTCACCGAGTAGGCGAGCACGCGGACACCCACGTCCGGCGGGCCTCCTCCCGGCACAGCTCGCTCCACCGGGCCAGGTCGCGGGCGGCCCGCCGGCGCACGTGGCGCGGGACCGACTCGTCCCGGGCCACCGCCCGCACGGCGACCGAGGCGCTCTCCCGGAACTCCCGGCCCAGGTCGGCGGCCGCTTCGGCGCAGCGGACGCGGACGACCGGGGCGCTGCGGGCGTCGCGGGCGGTTCGAAGGAGTTCGAGGGCGGCGGTCGACGGGGTGACGGTGCCCAGGGTGGCCAGGATCTTCACTCGTTCGAGTGGCTTCGCGGTGGGCAGCAGGGCGCGCAGGGTCTTGACGACGAGGGCGCGGCGGGCCGGGGCGGTCTCGTTGAGCGCCTCGGCCGCGTTCGCCCTGGTGGTGACGGGCAGAGTCGTGTCCGTCGCCATCGCCAGGAGCAGCTCCTCGCTCCGGCGGCGGTCCAGGTCGGCTAAGTCGCGGGCCGCGCGCCAGCGCAGGGCCGGGCGGGTGGCGGGGTCGGCGGCGAGGGCGTCCAGCAGCCGTGTGGCGGCGGCGCGGTCTTCGGTCGAGCGGACCAGCTTGACCGCTGCCCGCCAACGTGACGCGGGCGTCGCTCGTTCGTCGTCGCGGGTGGCGCGGATCTCGGTGGGGTCGTCGGAGGCGAACTCCACGGGGTGGCCGGTGCAGCCCCGGGCCAGCGCCTCCGCGCGGTACTTCGGGCCCAGGCGCGCCAGTGCTTTGCCCACGGCCGCGCAGTCCGGGCGCTCGTCCCACATCCGGCGGAGGACGTCGGCCGCCTCCGGCACCAGCCGCAACGACAGGTCGGCCAGCGCGGAGGCGGCGGCGATCCGCTCGCGCCACGGGGTCTCCGGAGCGGCCAGCACGTCGCGCACGGCGGCCTCGGCTTCGGCCGCGAGCGGCGAATCGTCCCACATATCCGGATGAGGTATGCGCTGGTCGATCGGCAGCGCGTGGTCGGCCAGCAGGATGCGTTCGACCTCGGTGCGGATATCGCGGGGCAACTGGCCGATCAGTCGTCGGCGGGTGGTCGGATCGGTTGCGGGATGGCGTGCCACCTCCGCCAACACCTCCGCATCGACGTCGAGACCGAACCGTCCCATTGACACCAACCAGTAAGCAGCGGCCGCTCGTTCACTCGGTGTGGCCCGGGGGTCTCGGACGAACCACCGGAGAAGGGGGAGCGCGAGCCGCGTTGCGGATCGGTCGGTCAAGGCCAGCTCCACCGCCGCCTCGCTCCGGACGGCGATACTCGCGTGTTCGTCCTTCATCACCGCGCCAGGGTCAATCAGGCGGGACGGGCCGGCTGCGAGCGCACGCAACCGGGGCTCAACATCAACGCCCAGACGGATCAGCGCAAGGACAGCGTTCCGCCAACTGTTCGTGTCCGGGTCTTCCTCCTGGTGTAACACCGCCTCGGCTGCCTCGGCCGTGTGCTCCGGAGCGATCTCGGCCAGGGTCACCGCCGCACCACAGCGGGCGTAAGACGGGCACGCGGGGTCCGCGACGACGGTGCGCAGCGCGGTCACGACCTCGGCACCGGCGAACCCGAGCTGGTCCAGAGCAGCGCAGACCCGCCACAGGCGGACCGACGTGGCATCCGGGTCGTGCAGCAAGTCCCGCAGCGCGCGAGCCACATCCCGCCGAAGGCCGACGCCCATCCTCGCGACGCTCTCGACGAAGTAGGGGAAGTCGAACCTCGGCAGGGTGACCGAGCCGATGAGCGCGCGCAACTCGGTCACCGCGGCGCGGTGGAAGCAGCCGCTGAAGCCGGCCAAGCTGTATACGGCGGAGGCCTTTGACTGAAAGCTTCGGGTGGGATCTTTCAACACACGCAGCAGCGCATCCGCGACCCGACCTGTGTCCTCATCGGATGACACGAGATCCTTCGCCGCGACGAAGACCCATGCGGGACTTTCTCCGATGACGTCGAGCAGCGCTGTCAACGCCTCGTCGTGGTGCTCCGTCCCGGAACGCAGCACTTCCTGCCACGCGCGGAGCGCTACATCGTGGTCGAGAGAGGTGGCGATTTCCCGGAAGCACCTCATCACCTCGGCGATGAACTCCGGTCCCGCCCCCATGAGCCGTTCGGCCGCGTCCCAGCGATCCGCAGGGGCCGCCGCATGATCACCCGCTTGCTCCCGCAGCAGTTCGATCGCCTCAGCTCGATAAGGCTCTCCCAGTTGGAGGAGGCTACCGAGCAGCACCACCCGCCACGTGGCAGATAGAGGTGCGTCGGAATACAAACGCCGGAGCACCTCTGCGGCTTCGGCGAAGAACTCTGGGCCGAGATCCGACAGGTGTTTGGCGGACCACCGCACCTCGCTCGGGGTGGACCGGCTGTCCGTCATCACTGATCGCAGGTGCCCGATGGCGACCTCCCTCCGCCTCGGGTCAAGGCTCAGCAGTTGAGCGGCGCACCGACTTCGGTCATAGCGCGTCAGGTCCGGTTCGGCGAGCATGGCGAGCAACCGGTCCGCCGCCGCGACCCGGTGCTGCGGCCCCAGCTCACCAAGGACGCTGGCGGCATCCGCGCGGTCGTAGGAGCCGTGGCGGTGATCCGCGATGAGGGCGGTGAGCAGCTCGGCGGCCTCCGCAGTGCCCTCCGGTCCCAGGGATGCCAGCCCGAGCGCCGCATCTCGCCGACCCGCCATGTCCTTGACCGGGTCCTCCAGCACCGCGCGGAACACCGACGCGGCAACGGAGTGGAACTCGACGCCGATCTCGATCAACCCCGTGGCCGCCTCCACCAGGTCCTGCGTCGGCGTCTCCTCGCTCCCCACGAGCCTCGACAGCACCTCCACCGCGCACTGCCGCGCCGCCCCGTCGAAGGCCGCCAGCAGGACACCGGCGGTGCGGCAGTCGTAGCCGGACGCGAGCGGGTTCGCCAGGACCGCCCGCAGCCCCCGTTCGGCGGGTCCGCGCTCGGCCTCGCCGCAGTCCGCCAGCGCCTCGGCGGCGGCGAGCCGGTCGCCGACCGCCGTGCCCGGGTCGTCCACCAGGTCGGTCAGGAACGCGATCGCCTCGGCCGAGTGGTCGCACCGCACCCGGGACGCCAGGGCCGCCGCGGCTTCCGTCCTCGACCGCCACGGCGCGGTCCCCGCGCGCATCAGCTCGACCAGCCACCCCGCCAGTCCCGGGTGGTGCGCGGCCCGGCAGGTCTGGGACAGGATGTCGCCGCCGGGGTGCTGCCTGGTCATCGCCCACGCCCGGACGGTGCCGAGGAAGGCGTCCACGACCTCCTCCCCGGCCGGCACCCGCTTCGCCAGCAGCCGGGCGGCCAGCAGGTGCTGTTCGGCGTCCCCCGCGTGCAGCGCCTCGACCAGCGGGTCTGCCTCGGCCGGGCGCAACCGGGCGTAGTGCAGCACCACGGCCCTCGCGTACCGGCCGCGCTCCTCGGGCCGGGCGGCGTGCAGCAGGCGGGTGAAGTCCTCGTGCGCCGGGTCGAAGTGCTCGGGCAGCTCGCGGGCCCGCGCGGTGGCCGCCAGGTGCTCGGCGAAGCTGTGGTGCAGGAACCGCAGGTCGTCGCCCCGGACGACGAGCGGGCCGACCGAGACGAGGAACGAGGTCAGCTCGTCGGCCCAGTCCGAACCCCGCTCCGGCGGCGGCACGTGCCGGTGGACCCACTCCCGCGCCGCCACCACCAGCGACGTGTCGGTCTCCAGGCGGACGCGGCCCAGGTGCTCCAGCAGCGGGGTCCGGTGGTCCTCGAAGCGGCCGGTCGACGTGCGGGCCGCGCGGAGGAACGCCAGGTATGCCTCGTACAGCTCGTACTGGTTGTCGGGCAGCGGGTGGTCGTGGCGCTGCCCGAAGATGATCGCCGCGATGGTCGCGAGCAGGGGCACGCGCACGAGTTCGCCCAGGTGGGCCTCGCGGACCTGGCGCACGAACCGGTCCGCCAGGTCGGGGCCGTCCTCGGCGAACCAGTTCTCGGCGAAGCGGCGCAGCGCCCGGTCGTCGAACGGCTGGAGTTCGTAGCGCGCCGCGCCGACGCGCTGCAGCGGGGCCAGGGCGGCACCCTCGATCGGCCGCGTGGTGACCACGACCCGGTAGGCGGGCTCCTCGGCCAACGCGGACAGGACCCGGACCAGGCGGTCGCGGTCGGCGCCGTCGGCCACCTCGTCGAGCGCGTCCACCAGCAGCAGCCAGCGGCAGCCGGCGACGCGGTCGGTGAGCAGGTCGGCCCCGACGGGGGTGCTCAGCAGCGCGCCGTACTCGGCGCGGGCGCTGTCGGCGAGGGCGCGGGTGAACGGCAGGTCGAGCCGCTTGGCCAGCTCGCGCGCCGTCAGCCGCAGCGGCACGACGGGTTCGGCGAGCGGGTCGTCCTCGCACCGGCCGCACCACCGGCCCGCGACGTCCGCCGCCAGGCGCAGCGACAGCGTCGACTTGCCCTGGCCGGCCCCTCCGGTGATCACCAGGTGGTCGTCGCCGTCCAGCGCCTCCCGGACGGCCCGGGCCGGCGGGCGCACGGCCACCCGGGCGACGGGCGGTCGGGGCGCCTCGACCAGGTGGCCGTGGCCGTCGAGGATCGGGGTGGGCGGCGGTTCCGGTCGCGGTTCCTCCGTGCCGGTGCTCAGGTCCTGGCGGACGTGGACGGCGGCCAGCGACGGCCGTCGCTGGCCGGGGAGCCGGTACGGCAGCTCGTGCGCCGCGTTGACCTGGGC
>NZ_JBHWIE010000423.1:0-5631 GCF_042732085.1 Actinosynnema sp. NPDC059797 | reverse complement strand
CACACAGGCCCCCGGCTCCGTCGACGCCGCAGCCGGCGAAGAAGAAAAAGAAGAAGTTCTCCCCGGTGGTCCTGCTCGCCGCCGGCGGCGCCGTCGTCGCCACCGCGATCGCCGCCCTGGCGTCGGTGCTGGCCTCCGGCCCGCCGCCGGAGGCCGGTCCGCCGGAGCCGCAGGCCGAGATCAGCACCGCGATCGAGACCTCGGTGACGATCGCGCCGGACGGCAGCACGTCCACGGTCTTCGTCACCGTCACCACGCGCCTGCCGGTGACGCAGCGGCGCGAGGCGGCCGGCCCACCGAAGTCGGAGCAGGGCGAGCGCGAGCGCGAGCAGGCGCCGACGAACGCGAACGCGCCCCAGCGGACGAGCGCGGCGCCGTTGCGGCCGCAGCCGGTCTCGCAGGCGCCGAACAGCCCTTCGAGCGCTCCGCCGTCGTCCGCCGAACCGTCGCCGTCCTCGTCGTCGTCCGCCGCGGTCCCGACCACCACCACCGCCACCACGACGCCGCCGACGACGACCAGCGGGTCCGACTAGCTACCAGACGTCGCCGTCGCGCCAGTCGCAGGTGAGGTCGCCGGACAGGTCGACCGGCTCCACCGGCAGGACGAGCACCCCCTCGTCCTCCTCCTCGGTGCGCCGGACGCCGTCCGGCGTGAGCGCGAACGTCCTCCCCCGCCACGGCAGCCACCCGCGCCCCTCGTAGAGCCGCCGGGCCTCGTCCGAGGCGCTGAGCGCGCCGAGGTCGTACGCGCCGCGCACGACCTCCTCCAGCGCCGCCATGAGGGCGCCGCCGACACCGCGGCGGCGGTGGGAGGCCCGCACGGCGACGCCCTCCACGTAGCCGACCCGCAGCACGCGCCCGCCGAGGACCATCAGGCGCTGCACGACCGCGCCGTGCCCGACCAGCTCGTCGCCGTCGCGCGCGAGGGCGTGCACGCCGCCCAGGGCGTGCGCCCAGTCCTCGTCGGAGAACTCGCCGTCGAACGCCTCGTCGAGCAGGTCCCGGGCGGCGGCGCGCGTCGTCCCGGGCAGTTGCCAGGTGTGGAGCAGGGAGACAGGTGACACGCTTCACACCCTATGCGTGTCACGGACCCCGCCCCCGTCCCGCTCTCCTCGTGCGACGAGAGGACGGGAACATGGCAGAGCACATCGTGGTGGTCGGCGCGGGCTACACGGGTCTGGCGGCGGCCAAGCTGGCGGCGAGGTGGACGGGCTGCCGGGTCACCCTGGTCAACGAGCGGGACCGGTTCGTCGAACGGGTCCGGCTGCACCAGCTGGCCACCGGGCAGCGGCTGCGCGACCTCCCGCTCGCGGACCTGGTCCGGGGCACGGGCGTCGAGCTCGTCGTGGACCGGGTCACCGGCATCGACGCCGACGTGCGCCGGGTGCGCCTCGCCAACGGCTCGCTGACCTACGACCGGCTGGTCTACGCGCTGGGCAGCCGGGCCGACCTCGGCGTGCCGGGCGCCGCCGAGCACGCGCACCCGCTGTCGACCGCGGAGGACGCGGAGCGGCTCGCCGGCGCGCTGCGGACCGCCCGCGTGGTGGCCGTGGCCGGCGGTGGGCTGACCGGGATCGAGGCCGCCGCGGAGCTGGCCGAGGCGCGGCCGGACCTGACCGTGCTGCTGGTCACCGGCAGCCGGTTCGGGACGGGCCTGTCGGCGAAGGGGGTGCGGCACCTGCGCTCGGCGTTCGACCGGCTGGGCGTCCGGGTGCGCGACCGGGCGCGCGTCGCCGAGGTGCGCGCCGACGGCCTGGTGCTCGACACCGGCGAGCTGGTGGCGGCCGACGCGGTCGTGTGGACGGCGGGCTTCCGCGTGCCGGAGCTGGCCCGCGAGGCCGGGTTCGAGGTGGACGGGAACGGGCGCCTGGTCGTCGACCAGACCCTGGTCTCGGTCTCGCACCCGGAGGTCGTGGGCGTCGGCGACGCCGCCGCGATCCGGCGGGAGGACGGGCTGGAGCTGCGCATGGCGTGCGCGACGGGCCTGCCGACCACCCAGCACGCGGTGCGGTCGCTGGCGGGCGGCCTGGCCGGCGAGGAGCCTCGACCGCTGCGCTTCCGGTACTTCAACCAGTGCATCAGCCTGGGCCGCCGCGACGGGCTGATCCAGTTCGTGCGCGCCGACGACACCCCGGTCGAGCGGGTCCTCACGGGTCGCGCGGCGGCCCGCTACAAGGAGCTGGTCGTGCGGGGCACGGTCCTGTTCGAGCGGCACCCCGTGCTGCCCGTCGGGTGAGCGCCCGGGTCCCCGGGGTCGAGGGGTCCCCGGGTCCCCGGGTCCTCGAGGTCCTCAGGGTTCGAAGCGGTAGCCCATCCCCGGCTCGGTCACCAGGTGCCGGGGGTGGGCGGGTTCCGGCTCCAGCTTGCGGCGCAGCTGCGCCAGGTACACGCGCAGGTAGTGGGTCTCCTTCGCGTACTGCGGGCCCCACACCTCCTGGAGCAGCTGCTTCTGCGCCACGAGCCGGCCCCGGTTGCGGGCCAGGATCTCCAGCAGGCCCCACTCGGTGGGCGTCAGGTGCACCTCGGCGCCGTCCCGGAGCACCTTCTTGGCCGCCAGGTCCACGGTGAACGACGCCGTCTCCACGACCGCGTCCTCGCCCTCCGCGACCGCCGCGCGCCGCACCGCCGCCCGCAGCCGGGCCAGCAGCTCGTCCATCCCGAACGGCTTGGTCACGTAGTCGTCCGCGCCCGCGTCGAGCGCCTCGACCTTGTCGGTGGAGTCGACGCGGGCGGACAGCACGATGATCGGCACGGTCGTCCAGCCGCGCAGCCCGGCGATCACCTCGGTGCCGTCCACGTCGGGCAGGCCCAGGTCGAGCACGACCACGTCCGGCTTGCCCTCGGCGGCCGCCTTGAGCGCGGCCGTGCCGTCGTGCGCGGTCAGCACCGCGTAGCCGCGCGCGGACAGGTTGATCCGCAACGCCCGCACGATCTGCGGCTCGTCGTCGACCACCAGCACCTTCGTCACGCTGAGACACTACGCCCGGCGACCGGACCGCTGCCGCGCACGACGGCGTGCCGCGCACTTCCTGATGCGCCCTTGACGTCGCGGACCGGGCTTTTTATGCCGTTCTGACGACTTGTTCTCCGCATAGGTGCGGACACGGTGAGTACATCCGGGTGCGAATGAATTCATTCTCTGGACAGCAGTAGTGCGATAGTGCGAATGTCCTGTCCGAATTCGGACACTTGCTCACACACGGTGAGCCGCGAGGAGGTCTTTGATGACCACCAGTGTGACTAATCAGAGCGTGACCAATCAGGACGCCTTACAACTCGTGGTCGCCGTTCACCGGCTGATCCGCAGCCTGCGCCAGTCCGCGTCCGTGCGGCGGCTCCAGCCCACCCAGCTGCTCGTGCTGGCGGAGCTGGCGTCACAGGGACCGATGCGGATCGGCGAGATCGCGGTGCGGGCGCTGTGCTCGCAGCCCACGGCGACCACGGTGGTGACGGGCCTGGAGTCGAACGGCCTGGTGCGGCGCGAGGCCGACCCCGCCGACGGGCGGGCGACCATCGTCGAGCTGACCGGGCTCGGCCGGGACACCATCCTGTCCCTGGCGCACGGCGAAGCGGAGTTGCTGTCCGAACGACTTTCCCGGCTCAGTGCCGAAGAACGGGAAAACCTGCGTTCGGTAACGCCGTTGTTGCGAAGACTTGCCGATCCCGCCCGGTGAGGTCAGGGGCGGCCGGTCAACCCCGCGGGCGCGGTTGGCAACGGGGGCACGAATACGACGAGCGGTTCATGAAGGGCTCCCGCCTGACCGCCGTGCCGCACCGCCGGCACGGCTCGCCCTCGCGCCCGTAAACGGCCAGGGACCGGTCGAAGTAGCCCGACTGGCCGTTCACGTTGACGTAGAGCGCGTCGAACGAGGTGCCGCCCTGGCCCAGCGCCTCGTGCATGACCTGCGTGGCGTGCGCGAGCAGTTCGGCGGCCTTCGGCCGGCTCAGCTTGTCCGCGGCCCGCAGCCCGTGCAGGCGGGCGCGCCACAGCGCCTCGTCGGCGTAGATGTTGCCCACGCCCGACACCAGGGTCTGGTCGAGCAGGGCGCGCTTGACCTCGGTCCGCCGCCTGCGCAGCGCGGCGACTGCGGCGTCGGCGTCGAACGCCGGGTCCATCGGGTCGCGCGCGATGTGCGCCACGGGCGACGGCAGCAGCGCGCCGTCGACCTCCACGACCTCGGCGAGCGCGAGCCCGCCGAACGTGCGCTGGTCGACGAAGCGCAGCTCGGGGCCGCCGTCGTCGAACCGCACGCGCACCCGCAGGTGCTTCTCGTCCGGCGCGCCGACCGGCTGCACGAGCATCTGGCCGCTCATGCCGAGGTGCGCCAGCATCGCGTCACCGCCCGACAGGTCGACCCACAGGTACTTGCCGCGCCGGCGGGCGGCGCGCAGGGTCTGGCCGGTCAGGCGCACGGCGAAATCCGCCGCACCGGGCAGGTGGCGGCGGATCGCTCGCGGGTGGAGGACGTCGACCCCGGCGACGGTCCTCCCGGCGACGTGCTCGTGCAGCCCGCGGCGGACTACTTCGACCTCGGGCAGCTCGGGCACGGGTGGCCGGTCAGTCCTCGGACGCGCGCTCGGCGGCCTCGGCCTGCTCCAGCTCCTCCAAGCGCTCGTAGGCGGCGGCCTGCGGCTTGGTGGGCTTGAGCATCCAACCGCCGTTCTGGGCGGTGTCGCGCACCAGGACGAGGCCCTGGATGCCGCCGTTGCGGGTGGCGTTCAGCGGACGGGCCGGGCGCGTGTGGCGCGCGCGGCGGTGCGTCCGGACGTTCGTGGCATACATTTCGGCGTCAGTCTTCCTGAGTAGGTGAAGCCTGCGAGTTCGCCGAGTCGGGGGCGTGGCCGTTACCGGCCGCAGCGGCTTCCTGCTCCGCGGCGACCCGTTCGTGGAGCACGCGGTAAGCGGCCTCGGCCGCCTTCTGCTCGGCTTCCTTCTTCGTGCGGCCGTCACCGGTGCCGTACGGCTGGCCACCGACGTACACCGTGGCGGTGAACTCCTTGCGGTGGTCCGGTCCCTGGTCGTCGACCCGGTACTCGGGAACGCCCAGGCCCTCCGACGCGGTCAGCTCCTGGAGGCTGGTCTTCCAGTCCAGGCCCGCACCGCGGCGGGGCGCCTCGGCCAGCAACGGGTCGAACAGGTGGTGGACCAACGTGCGCGCGGTGTCGATGCCGAACTGGAGGTACACCGCGCCGATGACGGCTTCCAGGCCGTCCGCGAGGATGCTCGCCTTGTCCCTGCCGCCGGTCAGCTCCTCGCCCCGACCGAGCAGCAGGTGACCGCCGAGACCGTCCTCGCCCAACCCCCGGGCCACTCCGGCCAGGGCGTGCATGTTCACCACGCTCGCGCGGAGCTTGGCGAGCTGACCCTCGGGCAAGTCCGGGTGCGTGCGGTACAGGTGGTCCGTGACGACCAGACCGAGCACCGCGTCACCGAGGAACTCCAGTCGCTCGTTGGGCGGCAGACCGCCGTTCTCGTACGCGTACGACCGGTGCGTGAGCGCGAGCGTCAGCAGCTCGGCGTCCAAGGGGACGCCGAGCGCTGCGAGCCACGTGGCGCTGTCGGCGCAACGACCGCCCGACGACCTACACCCCCCAGATCACCGCGACATTCGCCAGGGAGAACAGGCCGGG
>NZ_JBHWIE010000422.1:0-5641 GCF_042732085.1 Actinosynnema sp. NPDC059797 | reverse complement strand
CGACCGGGGCGCCCCGAACGAGGCGCCCCGGTCGCGGGCGAACCTCAGCCTCCGAGGCCGGCGCGGCGCAGCGCCTCCGCCATCGCCCCGTTGGCCGGCGGGCGCTCGTCCCGGCGCGGACGACCGTTGCCGCCGCGCTGACCGCCCTGCTGGCCACCCTGCTGACCGCCCTGCCTGCCACGCCGGCCGTCCGGCGCCTGGCCGTCCCGCGCCTGGCCACCGCGGGGCGCCGCCTTGCGCCCCGGCTCGTCGTCCAGCCGCAGCGACAGGCCGATCCGCTTGCGGGGGATGTCGACCTCCAGCACCTTCACCCGCACCACGTCGCCGGACTTCACCACGTCCCGCGGGTCCTTCACGTACGTGGTGGACAGCGCCGAGATGTGCACCAGCCCGTCCTGGTGCACGCCGACGTCCACGAACGCGCCGAACGCGGCCACGTTCGTCACCACGCCCTCCAGCACCATGCCGGGCTTGAGGTCGGCGATCTTCTCCACCCCGTCGGCGAACGTGGCGGTCTTGAACGCGGGCCGCGGGTCGCGGCCGGGCTTCTCCAGCTCCCGCAGGATGTCGGTCACGGTCGGCAACCCGAACCGCTCGTCGACGAAGTCCTCCGGCCGCAGCTTCTTCAGCACCGCGGTGTTGCCGATCAGCTCCGCGCTGTCCGCGCCCTGCTGGATGCGCCGCACCACCGGGTACGCCTCGGGGTGCACGGCGGACGCGTCCAGCGGGTCGTCGCCGTTGGGGATGCGCAGGAAGCCCGCGCACTGCTCGAACGCCTTCGGCCCCAGCCGCGGCACGTCCTTGAGCGCCTGGCGGGTGCGGAACGGCCCGTTCGAGTCGCGGTGCACCACGATGTTCTCGGCCAGGCCGGCGGTGATGCCCGAGACCCGGGTCAGCAGCGGCGCGGACGCCGTGTTCAGGTCGACGCCGACCGCGTTCACGCAGTCCTCGACCACCGCGTCCAGCGACCGCGACAGCTTCGTCTCGGAGATGTCGTGCTGGTACTGGCCGACGCCGATGGACTTGGGGTCGATCTTCACCAGCTCGGCCAGCGGGTCCTGGAGCCGCCGGGCGATCGACACCGCGCCGCGCAGCGACACGTCCAGGCCGGGCAGCTCGGCCGACGCGAACGCCGACGCCGAGTACACCGACGCGCCCGCCTCGGACACCACGCACTTGGTCAACCGCAGGTCGGGGTGCCGCTTGATCAGGTCGGCGGCGAGCTTGTCGGTCTCCCGGGACGCGGTGCCGTTGCCGATGGCGACCAGCTCCACCGCGTGCTTCTTCGCCAGCGCGGCCAGCTTGGCGATCGACTCGTCCCACCGGTTCGCGGGCACGTGCGGGAAGATCGTGTCGGTGGCCACGACCTTGCCGGTCGCGTCGACCACGGCGACCTTCACGCCGGTGCGGAACCCGGGGTCCAGGCCCATCGTGGCGCGGGTGCCCGCGGGCGCGGCCAGCAGCAGGTCGCGCAGGTTGGACGCGAACACCTTCACGGCCTCGTCCTCGGCGAACGCCCGCAGCCGGGACCGCAGGTCGATGCCCAGGTGCACCAGGATCCGGGTCCGCCACGCCCACCGCACGGTGTCGCCCAGCCACTTGTCGCCGGGCCTGCCCCGGTCGTCGATGCCGAACCGGGCGGCGATGCGCGCCTCGTACCCGGTGGGCTCGTCCTCGTCGGCCGGGTCGAAGACCAGGTCGAGGACCTCCTCCTTCTCACCGCGGAGCAGCGCCAGGATGCGGTGCGACGGGAGCTTGGTGAACGGCTCGGAGAAGTCGAAGTAGTCGGCGAACTTCGCGCCGTCCTCCTCCTTGCCCTCCCGGACCTTGGCGGCGACGCGCCCCTGGCCCCACATGCGCTCGCGCAGCTCGCCGATGAGGTCGCCGTCCTCGCCGAACCGCTCGACCAGGATGGCGCGGGCGCCCTGGAGCGCGGCGGCGACGTCGGCGACCTCGCCGGTCACGTACGCGGCGGCGGCCACCTGCGGGTCCTGGGTCGGGTCGGCCAGCAGCCCCTCGGCCAGCGGCTCCAGGCCCTGCTCGCGCGCGATCTGCGCCTTGGTGCGCCGCTTCGGCTTGTACGGCAGGTAGAGGTCCTCCAGCCGGGCCTTCGAGTCCGCGGCCAGGACCTGCGCCTCCAGCGCCTCGTCCAGCTTGCCCTGCGACCGGATCGACTCCAGCACGGCCGCGCGGCGGTCCTCCAGCTCGCGCAGGTAGCCCAGCCGTTCCTCCAGCGTGCGCAGCTGGGCGTCGTCCAGCGCGCCGGTCGCCTCCTTCCGGTAGCGGGCGATGAAGGGCACGGTGGAACCCCCGTCGAGCAGCTCGACGGCCGCGCTGACCTGCCCGGCCCGCACCCCGAGCTCGTCGGCGATCCTCTGGTGAATGGCAGTGGTCACAGCACGCCATTGTGCCCTGCCCGCTCTGCTCCGATCGGGCACCCCGACCCGCCCGGCGCGCCCCGGACCGGTAGGGGCGCGCCGTCGGCGGTGCGGGTGGCGGCGCCGCGGGAGGCCCGTCGGGGGACCGCCCGCCGACGACCCTCCCGGCGGGTTTCCCCCGGGTCGCTCCGCCCTGACCAGCCAGGTTCCGACATACTGACCGGTATGACCACACTCGACCACTGGGGCGGGACGAGCCGGTACGTCGATCTGGACGGTCCGGTGCACTACGTCGACTTCGGCGGCGAGGGGCCGCCGGTAGTCCTGGTGCACGGGCTGGGCGGCTCGCACCTCAACTGGTGCCTGCTCGCGCCCCACCTGGTCGAACGCCACCGCGTGCTGGCCGTGGACCTGGCCGGCTTCGGGCTGACCCACCCCGAGGGCCGCGGCACCACCGTGCCCGCCAACGCCCGGCTGCTCGACCGGTTCCTCGCCGAGGTGGTGCGCGAACCCGTGGCGCTGGTCGGCAACTCGATGGGCGGGATGATCTCCATCCTGCACGCGGCCCGCCGCCCGGACTCGGTCACCGCGCTGGCCCTGCTCGACCCGGCCGTCCCGCTGCCGCTGGGCACCCGGATGGACCCGCAGGTGGCGGCCGCGTTCGCGCTGTACGTCGTCCCCGGCCTGGGCGCGCGGTTCCTGGAGCGGTCGCGCCGGGGCGTGTCGACGCGCCGCCAGGTCAAGCGCGTGCTCAACCTCGTCTGCGCGAACGCGAAGGCGGTGCCGGAGGAGGTGGTCCTCGCGTCGATGACCCTGCTGGAGCAGCGCGCCGAGGTGCCCGGCCTGGACGAGGCGTTCCTGACCGCCGCCCGCTCGGTGGTGTGGACCGGGGCCGCCAGCCGCCGCTACTACACCGCGATGAGCCGCGTGAAGGCGCCGGTCTACCTGGTGCACGGCGACCAGGACCGGCTGGTGCCGGTGGCCTCGGCCCGCGCGGCGGCGCGGCGCAACCCGTCCTGGCGGTACGAGGAGTTCGCGGGCGTCGGGCACGTGCCGCAGCTGGAGATCCCCGAGGTGATCGGCAGCAGGCTGGTGGACTGGCTGGACCGGGGCTGAAATCGAGACTGGCCGGTGCTGGCGGTTTGCCGTTCGGCGAAACATCATGGGACCAGGGCGCTCGACGATGAGCGGGAGGGGCCATGACGACGCTGCCGGACATCCCGCCGGACCTGGATCCGGCTGTCGCGGTCGAGGCCGCCCAGCCCGGCCTGCTCTGGTACCTCACCGAACCGACCCGCGCCGCGGTCGACATCGGCCAGTTCGCCGCCACCCGGGCGGTGCTGCGCGCCGCGCCCAGCGGTGACGGCCACACCGTGCTCGTCCTGCCCGGCCTCGGCGCCACGGACCGGGCGACCGGCCCGCTGCGCCGGTTCCTCACGAGCCTGGGCTACGACGTCCACGGCTGGGGCCTGGGCCGCAACATCGGCCCCTCGGTCGGCGCGATCGAGGGCATGCGCGACCTGCTGCGGGAGCTGGCCGCGCACGGCAAGGTCAGCCTCGTCGGCTGGTCCCTGGGCGGCGTGTTCGCCCGGGAACTGGCCCGCGAACGACCGGGCTCGGTGCGGCAGGTGATCACGCTCGGCAGCCCGTACGCGCTGGCCGACCCGCGCCACACCAGGATCAACCCCGTCTACCGGCTGCTGGCCCGCTTCTACGAGCCGGGCGCGGAACCGCCGCCGCCCGAGCACACCCGGCCGCCGTTCCCGGTGCCCGCCACGTCGGTGTACTCCCGGTCGGACGGGATCGTGCCGTGGCGGTCGTGCGTCTCGCCGGCGGGCAGGCGGCACGAGAACGTGGCGGTGGCGTCGAGCCACCTCGGCTACGGCTACAACGCGTCGGTGCTGTGGGTGGTGGCGGACCGGCTGGCCCAGCGGCCGGGGCGCTGGCGGCCGTTCACCCCGCCGCCCGGCATGGCACGCATGTTCCCCGCCGCCTGACCCTCACGCCCGACCCCCGCGCTCGCCCCTCCGCACCCGCTCCCGCGGTTCGGCTCACCGCAGTGATCGCGCCGCGCCACCCGCGCCACCCACCCGCGCCGCCGCCTGCTCGCACCCGTCCCCGCACTGCCCCGAGCAGTGCGCGACCACCTCCGCACCACCTCCGCACAACCGCCGATCAGGTGGAAAACCGTGCCCTCATAGGGATTCCCGCGCATCGGGGCGAAGATCCCCGACAACGATCACCTGATCAACGTCTTGTGTTGACCGGCGCTTCACCCCAGGGTTCCGCACGGCCCGTTGGCTCCGACGGGCAACCCTGACGAAGAGGTGGAGCATGACCCCCGCACGCAAGCTCGTCACGGCCCTGGCCGCCGCGCTGGCGCTCCCCGCGCTCCTCGCCGCACCCGCCGCGCACGCCGTGAGCGACGCGGACCTGGCGAACCACTGGGCCCCGGTCCACTACCAGGACACGGACTCGTCGGACTACGACGCCGACTACCTGTCCACTGTGGACTTCGACGGCGACTGGAACGCCCAGAACAACTGGGAGGCCCAGGACGACTCGCTCGCCCGGCTCGCCGGCGCGGCCTACTACTCCGTCGTCGAGACCTCGACCCACTGGTTCATCACCTACAGCTTCTACCACCCGCGCGACTGGGACGACGCGCCCGACCCGTTCGGGCTGACCACCCACGAGAACGACATGGAGGGCCTGCTCGCCACCGTCCGCAAGGACGGCTCGACCTACGGCAGGCTCGAAGCCGTGGTCACCGTGGCGCACAGCGACTTCTACTCCTACGTCGCGCCCGGCAGCACCTTCACCTCCGGCCGGGAGGGCGTCGACGGCACGCTGCGGCTCCAGGGCAACCGCCCCACCACCCGCCAGGAGGCCAAGGGCCACGGCCTGTACGCGTGGAACGGCGCGGAGTTCCCCGGCGGCGACGGCGTGGTCTACGTGCCCGCGGCCACCGGCGAGGTCCCGTCCGGCGGCAACGACCGCTCGGTCGGCTACCGCCTGGTCGACACCTTCACCACCGGCGGCCTGTGGGCGCAGCGCGACAACACCGCGACCTTCGCGAGCTGGGGCACCTTCCGGGGCGACAACGGCAAGGACAACGCGGCCAACACCGCCTGGGGCTGGGACGACGGCAACGACGGCGGCGACCTCCAGCGCGGCCTGCTCGCCACCGACCCGGCGTACCTGGTCTCGGTGTACTTCGCGAACCGCGGCGAGTTCAGCCTCGCCTACACCCGCAACCAGTA
>NZ_JBHWIE010000421.1:0-5649 GCF_042732085.1 Actinosynnema sp. NPDC059797 | reverse complement strand
GGTGCCGGCCGGGCGGGGGTCGGGTGATCAGCCGCGGGCGGCCTGGTCCAGCCGGGCCCGGACCGCCGCGCGGGCCCGGTCGTAGGCGTGCGGGTCGTCGTGCAGGACGGACCGGGCGTTGGCCAGCTCCAGGAACGCGATCAGCTCGAACGCCAGCTGGTCCGGGTCGGACACCCCGGGCACCGCCGCGGCGGTGTCCCGGACCAGCTCGTGCCACCGGGCGCCCAGTTCGGCGACCTGGTCGCGCACCCGGCCGGGCCGCGCGTCGAACTCGGCCTGCACCGCGTAGAAGAAGCAGCCGCCGGGGAAGGTGCGCCCCTCCGAGTACGCCAGCCAGCCGTCCAGCAGCAGCTCCAGGCGCCCCGGACCGGGCGGCACGGCCAGCGCCGGTTCCACGACCTGCCGGACGAAGATCGCCGCGGCCGCGCGCACGGTGGACAGCTGGAGCTCCTCCTTCGAGCCGAAGTGCGCGAACACGCCGCTCTTGCTGACCTCCAGCTCGGTCGCCAGCCGCCCGATCGACAGGCCCTCCAGGCCCTCGACCGACGCGATCTCCGCGGCGCGCCGCAGGATCTGCCGCCGCGTCTGCTCGCCGCGCTCCACCCGTCCGTCGACCTTCACGGTCCTCACGCTAACCCCTTGATCCCCGGCAAACTAACTGTACGATCGTTCGTACAACTTGAAGGGGGAACCGATGGACCTGCTGGAGCTGAACCGCTCGGCGCTCGACCTGAACCTGGAGCTGTGGGCGGAGGTGGGCGAGGACCGCCTCGACCTGGACACGCCGTGCGGCGGCTGGACCGTCTACGAGCTGATGCGCCACCAGGTGGAGGCGACGCTGTCCTTCACCGCCGCCGCGCTGGGGACCGGGCCGATCGAGCCCGCGAGCGACGACATGCTCACCGCCTACCGGGTGGCCGCCGACGCGGCGACGGAGGCGTTCCGCGCGGACGGCTTCCTCGACCGCACCGCCACGTTCCCGGGCTACGGCCCGCGCCGGGGCAAGGACCTGGTGGCCGCGCACTTCGTGGACAACCTGGTGCACGCCTGGGACCTGCGCCGCGCCCTGGGCGCCGACGCCACCCTCGACCCCGCCATGGCCGACGCCGCCTACCGCATGGCCCTGCGCTACCCCGACACGCCGGACGTCCGGGGCCCCGGCGCCGCGTTCGCCCACCCCGTCCCGGTCGCCGAGGACGCCCCCATCACCGACCGCCTGGTCGCCCTCCTGGGCCGCTCCCCCACCTGGCCCGCCTAACCCCGCGAGTCATGCGCTCAGACCTCGCGAGTCATGCGCTCGAACCCGGCGAGTCATGCACTCAGACCCGGCGAGTTCGACGTTCGCACCACGCGGCGATGGCGTGCCGGGGCTGCGAATGTCGAACTCGGGGGTGCTGAACGCATGACACGCGAGGGTTGAGCGTACGACTCGCGTGAATGGGGGGAGGCAGGGGGCGCCCTTCTGGGGGGAGGGCGCCCCCTGCCGCGTCAGGGGTTGAGGATCTCGGTCACCGAGGACGGGCCGATCAGGGGGACGTCGGGGGTGACGCCGTCCTCCTCCACCAGCACCGGTTCGACCTCGTGCGGGCGGATGGCGCCCGACCGGATGTCCTCCGCCCAGTGGCACGCCACCTTGTGCCCCGGCAGCACCTCGCGCAGCGCGGGCCGCTCGGTGTCGCACCGGGTCTCCTGCCGCCACGGGCACCGGGTGTGGAACCGGCAGCCGGACGGCGGGTTGGCGGGCGACGGCAGGTCGCCGGTCAGCAGGATCCGCTCGCGGCGGTCCTCCACCAGCGGGTCCGGCACGGGGATCGCCGACAGCAGGGCCTTGGTGTACGGGTGCAGCGGCTCGGCGTAGAGGGCGTCCGAGGTCGCCTCCTCCACCAGCCCGCCCAGGTACATCACGCCGACCCGGTCGGAGATGTGCCGCACCACGGCGAGGTCGTGCGCGATCACCAGGTAGGTGAGGCCGAACTCGTCCTGCAGCTCCTCCAGCAGGTTGACCACCTGCGCCTGCACCGACACGTCCAGCGCGGACACCGGCTCGTCGGCGATGATCAGGTCCGGCTCCACGGCCAGCGCCCGCGCGATGCCGATGCGCTGCCGCTGGCCGCCCGAGAACTCGTGCGGGTACTTGCGCAGCGACGTGACGGGCAGGCCGACCGCCGACAGCAGCGAGCGCAGCCGCTTGCCGGTCGCCTCGCGCCCCTTGTCCAGCCCGTGCGCCCGCAGGCCCTCGACCAGGATCGACTCCACGGACTGCCGCGGGTCCAGCGACGACATCGGGTCCTGGAACACCATCTGCATCCGCCGCCGCATCTGCCGCAGCGACTCGCCCTTGAGCCCGACGAGGTCCGTGCCGTCGAACACGACGCGGCCGGCGGTGGGCTCGACCAGGCGCAGCATGCCGCGCCCGAGGGTCGACTTGCCGCAGCCCGACTCGCCGACGAGCCCGTAGGTCTCGCCGCGCCGGATGTTCAGGTCCACCCCGTCGACGGCGTAGACGTGGCCGACCGTGCGGTCCACCACGAAGCCGCGCTTGATCGGGAAGTGGACCTTCAGGCCCTCGACCGACACCAGCGACCCGCCCGCGGCCTGGTCTCCGGTGGCGGTCGGTTCGACGGCCGCGGTCATGCGGGCACCTCCTGTGCGGCGGGCGTCCCGGGCAGCACCGGGTTGTGGCAGCGCAGCGCCCGCAGGTCGGCCCGCTCCAGCGCCGGGGTGACCTCGCGGCACACCGGCAGCGCGTTCGGGCAGCGCGGCGCGAAGGCGCACCCGTGGTCCCACGGGATGTTGTCGGAGACCGAGCCCTTGATGGGGGTCAGCTTCTCGCCGCGCGGGGCGTCGAGGCGGGGGATGGACGCGAGCAGGCCGTGGGTGTACGGGTGCCGCGGCTCGGCGAACAGCGGGTGCCGCTCGGCCTCCTCCACGACGCGGCCGCCGTACAGCACGTTGACCTCGTCGCACAGGCCCGCGACCACGCCCAGGTCGTGCGTGATCATGATCAGCGCCGTGCCGGTGTCCTGGACCAGCTCCTTGAGCAGGGCCAGGATCTGCGCCTGGATCGTCACGTCCAGCGCGGTGGTCGGCTCGTCGGCGATGAGCAGCCGGGGCCGGCACGCCAGCGCGATGGCGATCAGCGCGCGCTGCCGCATGCCGCCGGAGAGCTGGTGCGGGTACTCGCTCAGCCGCCGCCGGGGGTCGGGGATGCCGACCTTGTCCAGCAGGTCCGCCGCCTCCACCATCGCCTGCTTGCGCGGCATGTTCCGGTGCCGCTCCAGGACCTCGGTCACCTGCAACCCGATCGGGATCACCGGGTTCAGCGACGACAGCGGGTCCTGGAACACCATGCCCAGGTCGCGGCCGCGGCGGTCCCGCATCTCCCGGTTGCTCAGCTTGAGCAGGTCCGTGCCCTCGAACTTCACCGAGCCGGTGACCTTGTTGCCGCGCGAGGGCAGCAGGCCCATGATCGCCAACGACGTCACGGACTTGCCGCAGCCGGACTCGCCGACCAGGCCGACGGTCTGCCCGGGGTCCACGTCGAAGGAGACGCCGTCGACGGCGCTGAACGGTTCGGCGCCCCGGCGCTGGAACACCACGCGCAGGTCACGCACTTCGAGCATCGCCACCGCGGTTCACCTCCTGTTCTTCGGGTCGAGGGCTTCGCGCAGCGACTCGCCGAGCAGCGTGAACCCGAGCGCCACGATGATGATCGCGATGGCCGGGTAGAACGCCAGCTCGGGTCGGACGTCGATCCAGCGCTGCGAGTTGCCCAGCATCAGGCCCCACTCCGCGCGGTCCGGGTCGGGGTCGCCGAGCCCGAGGAACGACAGCGACGCGGCCTCGATGATGGCGGTCGCCAGGGTCAGCGTGGCCTGCACGATGACCGGGCCGAGCGAGTTCGGCAGCATGTGCCGGAACACGATCGTCTTGCGCTTCACGCCCAGCGCGGTCGCCGCCAGGACGTGGTCGCTGTGCCGCTGGGCCAGCATCGCGCCGCGCAGCAGCCGGGCGAAGATCGGCACCGTGGTCACGGCCACCGCGACGATCACCGTGGTCTGGCTGCCCCGGCTGGCCAGCGCGGCGATCGAGATCGCCAGCAGCAGGCTCGGGATCGACAGCATGATGTCGGTGAACCGCATCAGCAGGCTGTCCACCCAACCGCCGAACGCGCCCGCCGCGCCGCCGATCAGCATGCCGAGCACGAGGCCGATCAGCGTCGCGCCCACGCCCACGATCAGCGACTGCTGCGCGCCGACCAGCAGCCGGCTGAAGAAGTCGCGGCCCAGCTCGTCGCTGCCGAGCAGGAAGCCGGGCATGGGGCCCGCGATGAAGTCGGCGCGCAGGACGTCGACCAGCTCGGGGTACCGGCGGTAGGGGTCCTTGGGCGCGATGAAGGGCGCGACGATCGAGAGCACCACGAACAGCCCCACGATGCTCGCGCCGATGATGGCGACGGGGCTGCGGGCCATGCGCTTGAGCGCGTCGGCGGCGAGGCTGGTGCCCGCGGACTCGGCCAGTTCGTCGACTCGCCGCTTCTTCCGGTTCAGCAGTGTCGTCATGACGTCCGCACCCTCGGGTCGATGATCGCGTAGGAGATGTCGACCAGCAGGTTCACCAGGACGTACACCACCGCCGCCATCAGCAGCAGCGCCTGGAGGCGCGGGTAGTCGCGGCGTTCGATGCCCTGGGCGAGCAGCGACCCGAGACCGCCCCACACGAACACCCGCTCGGTGAGGACGGCGCCGCCGAGCAGCAGGCCGGTCTGGAGGCCGATCGTCGTGGACACGGGCAGCATCGCGTTGCGCAGCACGTGCCTGCGCCGCACGATCGGCGCCTGGAGGCCCTTGGCGTTGGCGGTGCGGACGAAGTCCTCGTTGAGCACGTCGAGCACGGACGCCCGGGTGATCCGCACGATGACCGCGAGCGGGATCGCGCCCAGGGCCATCGCCGGCAGCACCAGGTGCCACAGCGCGTCGGCCGAGGCGTCCCACTCCTGGGTGAGGATGCCGTCGAGCACGGCGAAGTTCGTCACGTGCGTCGCCTCGATCGTGACGTCCTGCCTGCCCGAGGGCGGGAACAGCGCGAGGTCCTGCGCGAACACCTGCTTGAGCAGGATGCCGAGGAAGAACACCGGGACGGCGACGCCGACGAGCGTGCCGATCACGGCGGCGTTGTCGAGGAAGCGCCCGCGGTAGCTCGCGGCCAGGTAGCCCAGCGGGATGCCCACCACCACGGCGAACAGCAGCGCCGCGATGGACAGTTCGATGGTCGCGGGTAGCGCCCGGCCGATCTCGGCCAACACCGGCTCACCGCTGATCAGCGAGCTGCCGAAGTCCCCCGTGAGCGTGCGCCCGAGGAACTTGAAGTACTGGATGAACACGGGCTGGTCGAGCCCGAGCACCTTGTTGAGCGCCTCGATCTTCTCCGGGGTCGCCTTGTCGCCGAGCAGCGCGCCGGCGGGGCCGCCGGGCAGCGAGCGCAGCCAGATGAAGACCAGCAGGGAGAGGACCAGCAGCGTGGGGATCGCCTGGAGCAGGCGACGGACTATGAATCGCAGCATGATGGAAACCCCTTGGACAGCAGTGGTGGGGGCGGGGGGGCGGGGGGCCCCCCCCCGCCACGAGGGGGGAAACGCCCGTGACACCC
>NZ_JBHWIE010000420.1:0-5692 GCF_042732085.1 Actinosynnema sp. NPDC059797 | reverse complement strand
AAGTCCACCCGCGACTCTGCCATGACCGTGCCCATGCCCTTCCTCGTGCCCGGTGCCCGTCCCGGCCGACCGCGCCGCGGCGGTCACGGTGAACTCCGCGGTGCGCACGACACCGCCGTGCCGGAAGTTGAGGAACAGCCGGTACCCGCCCGCGGTCGGCAGCTCGGCGACGAACGACAACTCCGGCCCGGCGGGCGTCCTGCCGTCACCTGGCGCGCCCTGCGCGTGGAGGTGCGTGGAGACCAGGTCGTCCTGGCGCAACGCCACCAGGTTGCCGTAGGAGCCCAGGTGGGGTTCCAGGTCGGTGACCGGCCGCCCGTCGCGGCTCACGGTCAGCCGCACCGGGGACACCTCGCCCGGCTCCAGCTCGCCGTCCAACCGCACCTCGTACCCGTCGACGCGGGCCACCCGCGACGGGCCTCGTCGGTCCTGCTCGGCTCCCGCGGCGTCCTCGTGGTCGGCGCCGCTCACGCCGTGGCCCGCCGCCTCGACCGGCAGGGGGCCGACGGCACTCCCGACCGCCCAGCCGCCGCCGGCTACCAGGGCGAGCGCCACGCCGTAGGCGGAGAGCTTCGCTGCTGTGTTCATGTCGACGTCCTTCATGGTGGTTGAGGCCGGGGAACCGGGGTGCCCCGCCTCTCTCGCCCTGCTCCACCAATATACCCCTAGGGGGTATTGAAACTCAAGCGGGCCACCCCTCCGGCACCGCTTCCCGCGTATCGTGATCCCCGTAGACCTGCGGAGAGGACTCGCCATGCCCGGTTACGCGGACCGTCGTGACGACCACCTCAAGCGGTTGCGGCGCATCGAGGGACAGGTTCGCGGCCTCCAGCGGATGATCGGGAACGACGAGTACTGCATCGACGTGCTCACCCAGATCGCCGCCGCCACCAAGGCGCTCCAGGCGGTGTCGATCAACCTGCTCGACGAGCACCTCCGGCACTGCGTGGCCGAGGCCGCCGCCGAAGGCGGCGAGGTGGCCGAGACGAAGATCGCCGAGGCGAGCGCGGCGATCGGGCGGCTCGTGCGCTCCTGATCCGACGACCCTCGCGCCACCCCTTCCCGCCCGGTCGCCCCTTGCCGGGTACCCACGCCCTCCCCCGGGCCCACACCCAGGGGCCGTCTCGCACGGGATCCGTCGCACCCCTTCTCCTACCCGAAGGCGGTAGCGCCGATTCCGAAATAATACGATAATCGTTTCCACTATGACTCGACCGGCCGACGACCAACCCGATGTGAGGTTGACGCCGCAACGACGAGCCGTGCTGGACGCGCTGGGCGATTCCGCCGAGGGGCGCACCGCGGCGGAGCTGTTCCGACGACTCCACGAACTCGGCAGCCCCGTGGGGCTGTCCACCGTCTACCGGGCACTCGCGACCCTGGTCGACGCGGGCGTGGTGGACGCCGTCCGGGACGACGAAGGCAGGCAGCTCTTCCACGCCGGCCCCGTCGACCGGCCCGGCCACTACCTCGTCTGCCGGCAATGCGGTCGGCACCTCCCCATCGACGCCCGCCCGGTGCTGCGCTGGGCGGCCGACAAGGCGGCCGAGCACGACTTCGCGGTGGGCGAACCGCTGGTCAGGCTCACCGGCAGGTGCCCGCGCTGCGCCGCCCGCGACCTCCCGGCAACGTCCCGGACCTGACCGGACCCCCTCGCGCGTCCACCCCACCGGGAATTACTTCAATGTCTTTTCATATATTCACCAATCCTTTTGAATTGAACGCGAAGATCGGCGATTTGAACACGATGATCACTCATTTGAACACGTAGATCACCAGCACCAATTCGGCGTAAGGCAGATTTTTCAACATTCGCCCGATTGACGTTTACGCAGGTCGGATCGATTACGCGAACATCCTTGTCGAAAACGGTTTTCGTTTTCCAAAAATAGTTAACAATTTCCCTGGAATACCGCCGGGAAAGTGCTATCGTCGTTCCAGCGGCCGCCTTCCAAGAACGACTCCGCAAGGCGAAACCAAGGAGGCAAATCCCATGGCAGACGACAGCTGCGCCAACTGCACCGGGTGCCCGGCGGATTGCACCCACAGCACCTGCGCGAACAAGTGCTCGTTGAACGAGAACTGCACCTGCACGGGTTGCCCCTCGCACGGCTGATCGGCCGACCTGGGGCGAAGCCGCGCCGTGCTCCGGCGACCATTGCCGGAGCACGCGCGTCGCGCTACGCCGGAGAACCGCCGCGCAACTCCGCCAAGCGGACCGCGATGCCGTCCAGGGCGCGCTCGACGCGGTAGGTGTAGAGGTGGTCGGACTTCCGGTGGTCCTCGCACGCCACCGCCATCAACGCCAGACCGCGGTGGTCGACCGAGTCCCGGTACTCGGCGATCATCCGCTCCGCCTCCTCGCACGGGTGCGAGGGCGAGTCCTTGCCGTCCTCCACCGCGATCTGCTGCACGGCGGCGTCCACCAGCGTGGAGTAGACGAACGGCGCCTCGTCGCCGAAACCCGCCGCGGTCAGCAGCAGCACACCGCGGTCGATCAACCGGAGCATCGCGGGCACGGCGGGCCCGTTGACCGCCAGCCACTGCGCCACGCCGGTGTGCTCCCTCAGCGCCTCCCGCAACCGGTGCAGGACGATCCCGAACCAGTCGCGCCACTCCCCCTCCGGGACCACGTCCAGGGCTTCGCGCAGCACGTGGTCGACCACCGCGGCGATCACCGCCTCGCGGTCGCCGACGTGGTGGTAGACGACGGCCGGCCAGGACTCCAGCTCGTCGGCGAGTTGGCGCAGCGTCCACGCGCCCAACCCGTGCAGGCGGGTCAGCCGGACGGCCGCCTCGACGACCTGCTCGGCGTCCAGCGGTCGCTGGTTGCGCAGCGACCTGGGGCCTCTCCCAGACCCTCCCTTGAAGGTCATCAGCGCGCCTCCCCCTTCATGACCAGCGGCGAGCGTCGACCCCGGTGCCGGCTGGGATCCTTTGCACCCCAACGATCCTCCGGAGAACACCTGCCTCTCCGATACCCCTCATGCGTATATTACGCATAACGATTTTCATGTCAGGAAGGCCCGGCCGAGGGCCTGAGCAGGGAGTATCGGAGGTAGGACGTTCGGTCATCGGGCCACTGCGCCCCGGTCGGGCCGGCGACGCCGCGCCCGGGGCCGAAGCCGGGCCCGGCGACGGGGCACCGCGTCACCCCGGGCTCGACCGCGGTCCGCCGCCCCACGACCTCAGCGACGGGACCGGTCCACCTCCGCGCTCACCCGGTCGCCCCGCCGAGCAGGCGGGTCAGCGCCTTCCGGTCCACCTTCCCCACCGGTGTCAGCGGCATCTCGCCCAGCACCCGCATCTCGTCGGGCACCTCGTGCGCGGCCAGCCCCCGGTCGACCAGGTAAAGCGCCAGCGTCTCCCGGGTTGGGGCGACCCGGCCCTCGGGGACGACGAAGGCCACCGAGCGCTCGCCCAGGACCGGGTCGGGCGCGGGCAGGAGCGCGACGGACCGGATGCCGGGGTGTGCCCGCAGGTGCCCTTCGACCTCGGGCGCGGCGATCTTCTCCCCGCCGCGGAGGATCTGGTCCTCGCGGCGGCCGACCACGACCAGGTGGCCGGAGGGCAGGCGCCGGACGAGGTCGCCGGTGCGGTGGAAGCCGTCGAGGAAGACCTCCGGGTCGTGCTCCGGTTCCCGGTAGTACCCCCGTAGGGTGTAGGGCCCCTTAGCGAGCAGTTCGCCCACTTCGCCCGCCGGCACGTCGGCGTCGCGCTCGTCGACGACGCGGATCTCGTCGGCGGGCGAGATCGGCCTGCCGGAGGTGGTGCGAACGGCCTCCGGCGGATCGTCCAGCGCGGTCAGGCAGATCAGCCCTTCGGCCAGGCCGAAACCCCGCTGGACGGCGCAGTCGAACCCGTCGACGACCTGCCGGGCGAGGTCGTCGGTGAGCCGGGGGCCGACGACCTGCAACACGCGGAGGGTGGACAGGTCGGCGTCGGTGGCGCGCGACTCCGCCGACCACAGCGGCGCGAGGCCGGGGTCGATCGCCGCGACCGTCACGCCCTCCCGCTCGACCAGCTCGAAGCAGCGGGCGGGGTCGGGGTCGTCCGCGAGCACGACGGCACCGCCGACGCCGAGCGCGCCGAGCACCCCGGCGCAGGTCGTCGCGAGCGCCACCGGCAGGACCGCGAGGTAGACCGAGTCCCCGTCCAGCCCGGACGCCTCGGCGACGGCCCTGGCGGCGCACTGGTGGTCGTCGTGGGTGCGCGGGACCAGCTTCGGCAGCCCGGCGCCCTCGTCCGAGACCAGCAGCAGCGCCAGGTCCTCGGAGCCCGCCGGGCCGGGTACCGGTTCGGCGGACGAGCCGGCGCCCAGGTCGGCGAAGGCGGTGAAGCCGCTGTCGCCGGGGTCCCCGACGACGATGACGTGCTCGACCGCGGGGCCCGCCGCCCGCACGGCGGCCGCCGGCGCGCGGTGGTCGAACCGCGCGTGCACGTCCGGGACGACGTAGGCGACCGCGCCGGACAGCCGGGCCAGGTGGACCACCTCGGCGTACCGGTGGTCCGGCCGGAGCAGCACCGGCACCGCGCCCAGCTCCAGCAGCCCGAACCACAGCACCAAGAACTCCGCCCGGTTGGGCAGCTGGACCAGCACCCGGTCCCCCGCCGCCACGCCCAGGTCGCGCAGGCCGCGGGCCACCCGCCCGGCGCGCTCGGCCAGTTCGGCGTAGGACAGGCGCACGCGGTCGTCCACCACGGCCGTCCGGTCACCGAAGGCCGCGACCAGCCGGTCCAGGAACTCCGGGTAGGTCTCGCCACGCCAGTGCCCGGCCACCCGGTACCGGGCGGCATCGTCCGCCGGCCAGGGGACCACGTCGGCCGCCATCCCAGCACCTTCCTCGTCCGGCGCGCTCGGGCGCATTCGACACCGACGCCGTTCGAGCGCGAAAAAGCGAAGCCACCGGTCATCCCGCCGGACCCACCTGATCAACGCCCATCTATACGGATGCACATTGCAATTGTCAAGACCCGCCCAGGCCGACCTCCACACGAATTGTCATTGCCATATGTGCATGTGTTCATGCGTCGCGTGTCGGCGGCGTCACACCAGGTCCAGGCGGGTGGAGCCCGGACCGGTGACCGATTCGCGCGTGCTCGCGAAAAAGCCGGCGGATGCCGTTGACGCACGTGCCCGAGAAGACACCCGGAAGTCGCTCCACGACACCCGGCGAAACATTTGATCTCTATTTTCTGCGGCGCGCACCCCGGCGCCTCGGGAATTCCGGGGCGAGCGACGCGGTCGGTTCGCCGTCACCGGGCCGCTGACCCGTACAGGTGACCGGTGCCGGCGGACGGGTGAAAGGGCTTCACGCCTTTCACCGCAGCGCGCACCGTGGCACTGAAGCCGTTGACCGTTTCCGCCACGGAGGCAGACATGACCACGGAAACCACGCCCTCGCCGCAGCCGCACGCGGGTGGTTGCAGCTGCTGCAGTGGCTGCACCGGACCGGGCTGCGGGTGTTGCTCCAGCTGCTGACCCACCGACCTCGGACGCGCGGCCGCGCTCGGGCCCGGCCGCGCCCCGAACACCACCCGTGCCGGCCGATCCGCGGGTGACGAGCGCTCCCCGGCCGGACCCGCAGTGACCCCAACCCCCGTACCGGTGACCGGTCGGGGGTTTTCCGCGTCCGCGCCGCCGATGGGGCCCGTTCGGACGCATCGAAAACGATCGTCATGTGCAAGGCTC
>NZ_JBHWIE010000419.1:0-5707 GCF_042732085.1 Actinosynnema sp. NPDC059797 | reverse complement strand
CTGGTGCCCCGGTTGCCGGTCTCCAGCTTCGACAGCTTGCCCAACGACCACCCCAAGGCGGTGCAGACCTGGGGAGAGGGCAGTCCGGCGTCCTTGCGCATGCGCCGCAACTCCTCCCCCAGCTCCCGGCTGTGGGCGGTGCTCACCCGCTCGGAAGACTTTTCGGATTTCTTGCCGGTGGCGTGGGTGGTGTGCATCGGGTGTCCCGGGGTGTGCGCAGGCCGCGATCGGCGGGTGGGTCGGGTGGTTGTAGGAGATGGCCATGCGGGCAAGCCGAACTCGGCCAGCGGCAATGACGCCACCGTGGGCAGCGCCGGGGTCGTCACCGAGGTCTCGGCGAGAATGCGGACCTCGGCGGCGGTGTCCAGCGGCAGCAACAGGGCCAAGGCGCGGTTGAAGCACCGATCGGCCTGGGCGGTCCGGTTCAGGCGGCGGTGGCCCAGCCCGGACAGCACCAGGCACACCGCGTGCTGCCGAGCCACCGCGCTGCCCTCGCCCAGCCGGGTGTAAAAGGCGTCGGCGCGCGTCAGGTACCGGGTGATCGCGGTGTCGGTGCGGCCGGCCTCGAGCATGACCGCGCCCAGCTCGCGCAGCGTCCACGCCGAGTGCGCGTCCACCGCCAACTCCCGGCGCGAGCCTTGCAACTCCAGCAGTTCGTCCAGGCCGTTGACCACGTGGTGCAGTCGGCCCACCGCGCGGTCGATGCGGGCCAGCGCGTCCAGGGCCTGCCGGTAGCCGGCGAAGGTCTCCTCACGCAGCGAGACCTCCCTGGCGGCCCGGCCGCGCCACACCGCCAACTCGTGCACTCCCATCCGGTGGGCCGCCCGGTAGTAGCCGTGGTGGGCGTAGAACAGGCTCGCCTGCCGGAACACCTCGGCGACCTCGGGAGAGGTGGGAGTGTGGGCGGTCAGCTGCCGGGTCAGCGCGCACAACCCGCCGATCCGCCGCACCGCCGTCCCCCGCGGCACCGCCTGCCACGCCCGGGACAACAGGACCGCCGCCTCGTCCAGCCGCTGGCGCCCGATCGCTTCACGCGCCGCGTCGAGCTGCTCGATGGTCGTGGTCATCGGCGATCACCGTCCACGCCGGCGAGCCTGTCCAGGACGAAACCCAGCGTGTCCTCCAATGCCTGGTCGTGCCTGTCGGCGGGCAACAGCCGATGCGGCAACTCCAGCTCGCAGAGCACCTGGGCCACGTGCCGATCGGCCAGGTGCCGGAACTCGGCGTCGGCGTCGCGGGGCTTGTCGTCCCCCAGGGGGATGTCGGGGTCCAGGGTGGTGCGGTAGAGCAGGTCGTAGTAGACGCTGTGGTCGCGGACCAGCCGTTTCAGCCTGGCCGCCACCTCCGGATCGGCCCGCTCGCCCCGGCAGGCCAACGCGGCGCGGTAGTAGCCCAACGCATCCGCCGCCGGGCGATCGACCAACACCACCTCGGCGTGCGCCCAGGCGCTGAGCTCGTCGCTGATCCCCCGGGCGATGATCCACTCGGTGGACAACCAGGTGTGGTTGCGCAGGATAGGCAACCCGATGCGCTGCGCCTGCTCCCCCAGATCCGCCACCGTGCACACCTGCACCTGGGCTCGGCGCAACTCGTGCGCCAACCGGGCCAGGAAGGTGCTCTTGCCGGTGGAGTGCGTGCCCAGCACCCCTACCACGACCGGCTTCTCCACCTCACCGATCACCACAACCCCTCCCCCGGTTCTTCAGCCGGGAGGAACTCCTTCAGTGCCGCCGTCCGCACCAGGCCGTCCCAGTCCAGACCGCTGTCGTCGAGGAGCGCCAGGAACAGCAGCCACGTGCACCAGGTGTCGTAGCCGGCGCGGTGCGGGCGCTGCCCGTCAACCCCGCCGATCTCCAGGCCGGCGTGGGCGGCCAGCTTGTCCAGGCCGTAGCCGGGAAGACCGGACCAGACGTGTCGGGCCAGCCGCAGGGTGTCCAGCACCATCGGCGGACGCCAATCCGGCAGGTGCGCACCCAACACCCGATACTCGGTGGCCGCGTTGTGCCCCAGCAACACCCGCCCCTCCAACAGCGGCGCCACCTCACCGGCCACCGCCTCCCACGACGGCGCGCCCGCCACGTCCCGGTTGTCGATGCCGTGGACGCGGCGGGCGTGGATGGTGATCGACTCGGCCGGTTTCACCAGCCAGGTCCGCACGTCCCCTGCGGTGACCGGACCGTCCACAGCCAGCACGGCGATCTCGACGATGCGGGGCGGTTGGCCGCCGTTGCCCTCGACGTCGACCACCACCAGTGGACGACCCTCCAGGACGGCGGGCACCGCGGTGGTCCGTGGGGTGGTCATGATGCCTCCGGGATGACGGGCCAGCCCAGGTCGGCGCGGCCGTGACGGTGCGGGTGATGCGGCGTGGACGCGTCGTGCACCTGGAACCCCAACCCGTGCTGCAGGAAGTACCGGCGCTGTTCGTCCAAACCCTCCACGACCACCGCCCGCCCGGTGATCCCCACCAGCCTGCCGCCCACCCCCTCCACCATCGCCGCCACCACACCGGGCTCCGGCCGAATCCACCCGGCCTCACACCGCGCCAACTGCTCGACCGGGCAGATGTCGCACAACTCCCGGATCCCGACATGCCCGTTGTAGTCGGCGGTGCCGTGCGCGTAGGCCACCGCACAGGAGGTCTTGCGGAACAACACCGCACCACCCGGCGCACGCCCCGCCGCAGCCGCCAGGATTCGCGCCTCCAACGCCTCGGGAAAGATCTTGCGCCGCGCCCCCTCCCCATACGGCTCCGGCAGACCGTGGGAGCGGTAGTAGTCCCTGATCTGGTCGCGATAGAACAGGCCGGTGAACACCGCCGCGTGCGCGAACCGACTCAGCTCCAACCCGCGCGCCAGGTGCACGTCGGAATCGTTGAGTCCCGGCACGATCGGCCGCCAGTACAACACCACCCGAAACCGCTGCGCGTGGGCGAAAGCGGTGCGCAACGACTCCGCCGCGATCCCCGAATCCACCGGCTCGACCCGGTCATCCTCGATCCCCGAATGAGTGACCAACAACGTCACCCGCAGGTTGCGCAGCGCATCGAGCGCGGCACAGTCCTCCGGCGTGACCCGCCACCGGGTGATCACCAGCACGTGGTTGGTCAACCCCCGCCCGTCCAACATGCCCAGCACCCGCATCAGGTGCGGCTTGACCACGGGCAACATCGGGTCGGTCGCCCGGTTGAGCAACTGCACCGGCGTCACGTGCGGCCGGAAGAACCTGTGCGACACCAACGCCTCGACCGCCTCCTCATCGGTCGTCAACGCCCGAGGCACCTTCATCCCGAAGTTGTCGAACAGGTGCCGCACGCAGTACCCGCAGTCCAACGGACACCCGACGACCCAGTTCAGGCTCAACCCCGACTTCCGGTACTCCACCACCTCCTGCAACTCCGACCGCAATCCCACCCGCTCGCCGTCATCCAACAACCGCACACCCGAACGGCCGCGCGTCCCGACATGACCAGCACCCACCTGTCACCTCTTTCGACTCGCCGAAATCCGCACAGGCACATTTCAGCGACGCCGGTATGATCGCGGAACAACCGACATGGCAAAGCAGGGGCAAGAAGCGGTAATTACCATTGTTCACCCTCGACGCAGGTGGAGGCGACATGCCCGAAGAAGAACTCCCGGCAGCAGGTCAACCAGCCGGCGTCCGACTCGCCCACGAAATCCGCCGCCTCCGCAAGGAGGCCGGCCTCAGCCAGCCGAGACTCGCCAAGAAGGTCAACTACACCAGGCAGTACATCACCATCGCCGAACGCCTCGACCCCGCACTCCCCTCTGCCGACCTGGTCAAAGCACTCGACCACGCACTCAACGCCAACGGCACCCTCATAGCACTCCGAGCAACAGGAAAAAGCGAACAGGAAGCACACCTGCGATCACTCCAGGGGAGAGGACGAACTTCAGATTTCGTTGCGTCGGGACAACCGCCCGCGCCAGAGGCGTCATCGAAAGGGCGCGGGGACCGGCCTGAGGTCGATCAGGTGACGCCGACCGCACCAGTCGGTGACGAAAACTCTTGCGACGGCGAAGCGCACCCGTCCCGCGCCACTACGATCCAGTCGACGATGCAAGTGGTTCGGCCGAGCAGCGTGGAGGAGTTGCTGATGAGCACGGCCGAGGAGTCCTCACGGTTCCTGACGTGGGCGGAGTCGACCAACGTCGGCGAGTTGACCGTGGAGCAGATGCACGCCGAGGTCCGGCGCATCGCCCGCTCTTACCTCAACGTGCCCACATTGCCGTTGTTCGCACGCACCAAGGCGTTGCGGGATCGGGCGTTCACCCTGCTGTCCGGGCACCAGGACCCGCGCCACACCCGTGAGCTGTACGCCGCCGCGGGGTGGGCGTTGACGCTGCTGTCGTGGATCTCGGTGGACCTGGGCCGTGCCGACGCCGGTGAGGATCACGCCCGTGCCGCGTGGATGTGCGCCGAGCGGGCGGACCACAACCCGCTGCGCGCCTGGGTGCGCGCCACCCAGCACACCGCCTCGTTCTGGCAGGCCGACTACGCCGCAGCCGCCCGTTACGCGGCCGATGGCCTCAACTACGCCGACACCGGCACCGGGGAACTGTTCCTGTCCAGCGCGTTGGCCCTGGACCTGGCTCGCGACGGTAACGCCCCAGGAGCCGAGGACGCGCTGCGGCGGGCTCAGCAGGTCGCTGAGACCCCCGGTCGCGCGGTCGAGGAGTTGGCCGGGCCGTTGACGTGCTCGGTGGACCGAGCCGGGTCGCTGTGGTCGGACACCGAGCTGGCACTGGGTCGGGCCGAAGGCGCGCTCGCCCTGGCAGATCGGGCGGTGGCGCAGTTCGAGGCGGCCCCTGACGAGCACCGCAACCACGGCTCGGAGCGCATGGCCAGGCTCCAGCAGGTCAAGGCGCACCTGGTCATGGGTGACCTGCGCGCGGCCGAACAAGCGCTGCGCCCGGTGCTGGACACTCCTGCGACCAACCGTGTGCGCCCGCTGGTGCACCGGGTGACCGAGGTCGGCACGCTGGCCGCGAGAGCGGGCCGGTCGGCCGATCCGGTGGCCAGGAGCATCCAGGGCGCCGTCGCCGACTTCCGCAGGGACACCGTGATCAGGGAGCTGACGGCATGACCGGACTCGAACCGATGCGCGACCACTGGTGGTGGCGGCCGGGCTGGCGCGTCGGCCGGTCCTTCTACACCTGGCACGTCACTTTCGCCGACCAACCCGAAGCCCGACGGCTGGTCACCGACTACTCCCCGGTCCTGGACCGCCTACCTCAGCTCGACCGGGTCCCGGCGAGGTGGCTGCACCTGACCCTGCAAGGCATCGGTTTCACCGACGAGGTCGATCGCCGGGACGTCGATGACATCGTCAACGCCGCCCGCGAGCGCTGCGCCGAGCTCAGGCCCTTCTCCGTCTCCCTCGGCCCCGCCCACGTCGATCCCGAGACCGTCCAGATGCCCGCCCGCCCTCTGGAGCCCCTGGCAGAACTGCGGTCGGCGATCCGCGCCGCCATCGGCGACGTGTGGGGACCGGGCAACGTGCCCGAACCCGAAACCGGGTTCCGCGCCCATGTCAGCCTCGGCTACTGCAATGCGCCAGGCCCCGCCGAACCCGTCGCCGAAGTCCTCCACACCCACGACGCCCACACCGCCCGGGTCACCGTCACCTCGGTCTCACTGATCGACCTGAACCGCGACCACCGAGCCTACGAATGGACCGACG
>NZ_JBHWIE010000418.1:0-5753 GCF_042732085.1 Actinosynnema sp. NPDC059797 | reverse complement strand
TCGGTGCGCCGCCCCAGCGAGTACCCCGTGCCGATTTCGTCGTAGAGCTCGGTGCCGGCCACGCGCGCCTCCCCCGGTTGATCTACTTGACCGGACAGTAGCGATCGGCGGACTTACGGGCATCCCCTGCCTCACCTGACGATTGCCACTCACTCTCCGTACCTGCCGTGGCCCTCGGGACGCAGGTGGGGATTGTCGTCAGGCACGGCGCCGTCGTGGTCGAGGTAGGTGGCCAGCACGGCGTGGACGACGTCCAGCGGCACGAGGTGGCGGGCGGGGATCTCGTGGCCGTGGCCGACGTAGTCGAAGGTGACGTCGCCTTCGGCATCGAGTTGCCCGTGTGTCCAGCGGCCGGGCTCGCCTGGTTCCCACACCACGCCGCGGTCGGGTGTGACACCGACGTACAGGTAGGGCTTGCCGTACGGGTCTTCGTGCACCACGACTTCGGCCAGGGCAGGCACCGACTGGCGGCTCGACAGCACTGCCAACCGCTCGATCAGGCCGGAGATGTCATCGTGGGTGCGGGCGAGGTACGGGGTGGTGTCGTGGTCAAAGGTCGCGCTCAATGTTGCCACGGCGGTTCTCGCCCTCCCGGAATCGTGCACCACACCGAGACCCCCCGCCAACCACGATGAAAGGCTCACTCTTGGCCGAGGTCTCAACGCTTATCTCGAACCGCACTCCTTCAGCTTATTCCCATGCTATAGGGACAGCTTGCACCAACTCGCGAAGCAAGTACCGGAGGAACTCCCAGAACCCACTTGCGAGAACGGCGATCCCGGACTCATCCACCTCATAGGTGGAGCCAATTTGGGCTCCACCGCTTAGGCGATAAACATTTCCACTGGAGGAACTTAACGCAAAGAGACCGCCACCACCGTCGGAGCCGAACACGACAATCGCATCGTTAACCGATCCGGTCACCTCCGTAGGCCGATCTCCTCTCCGAATTCCTTCGACCAGCACCTCGGCCGAGGCAATGAAGAACCCATTGCCCACGTCCGGCAGAGAGACCTCTTGGACTCGCGAGTAAAAGTCCCGAAGTTCGCCTGGGGCACCCACGGAAGAGAGACTTTGAGCCGCCTCCCGACCGCTCTCGGCAGTAGCTTCGACCAGGAGGTCGTCCCCTGGCGGATACCCGAAGCCGGCCTCGAAGTTCCTCATGAGCTTCGAGGCAAGCACCGACACGGCCTCGATCCAGCCACTTAGGCCCTCCCCAGAAATAGTCACCGTATCCCCTGTCGATCTGTGCAGCGAAACATCGGTCTGAGCGCGCGCGAGGTTCGGTTTAATATTCCGGCACCACTCCACTAGTTCGTGATCTCCTGGCGAATGTTACCCCGCGCGAGTTCATCCTACTACCGGGCCCACCATACATGTTGGATGGCGCATCGAAGTAGAAACCCTGGGATTCGGGGTGGTCACGACGATATCGGTGGCCCGGCGTGGGCAAGATACGACCTGCGCTGCGGCCTGCGGCGTCACAATGAAAAAGGCCCGGTGTTTCGGAGGAGCTAGCGGTGAACAGCGGCGGTGATCTCGGCCCATCGGAAGGCGGCGAGGCCGTTGTCCGCACGGGTAGTGATGGAGCGTTATTCAGAAGTCACCAGCCGAGTCGGTAGTGCTCCAGGCTGGTGACGATGCGGATGATGGTGGGCAACTCGGTCAGGCGGGCGCGGTAGCCGGTGGCGAGGATCTTCCAGTTCTTCAGGTGGGCGATGGCCTGCTCGACGGCCCAACGGATCTGGTTGACCCCGCGGTTCCAGATCTTGTCCTCGGGGGTGTGGTGGGTGTGGCCTGGTCGTTTGCGGCGGGGTCGGATCGCGGCGGTGCCCTGGTAGCCCAGATCGCCGAGGAAGACGGTGTGGGTGAGCAGGGTGTCGTAGCCGACGGTGGTGAAGGCGTGGCGGTCGTGGGTGCGGCCGTCGACCGGGTCGGCGACGTGCAGCAGGGTGCCGTCGATGCCGGCCAGGACCTGCAGGCCCACGCCGTGGCGGCGGTGCTTGCCGTTGTAGTCGGCGGTGAGCCGGCCCGTGCGGCGACCGGTGGGGATCAGGGTGCCGTCGACGATGACCACCCGGCCGGCCAGGGCTTCGGGCATCGGCGGTGTGTGAGGGCAGGTGACCTGGCCCAGCAGTGGCGCGTAGCGGCGGAAGACGCGGGAGACGGTCGGCTGGGACACGCCGAACAGGTCGCCTGCGAGGGTCTGGGGCAGGTTGTGGCGCAGCAGCACCAGGGTCAGCAGCACCGAGCGGTGCAGGCCCAGCGCCGGAGGCCGTCCGACCTGTGAAGTCGGGTGTGACTGGAGTTGGTCGATCCGACGGACCAGCTCCCGGATCTGGTCATGGTCCAGGCCGGTCGTAGAGTGGTAGCGCAACAGCCCTGCCCTGTGGTGGTCGCTTCTGTGAGAGGAAACCGACCCTACCCAGGCAGGGCTGTTGCGCTGTCAGCCCAGCTCAAAGGTTCTGAATAACGCTCATGGCGTCGGTATCGAGGAAGGTGACACCGTTGGTGGTGAGCACCTCGATGCTGGGTCGATAGGCAGGGTGGCTGCGCAGCGATGGTTTGACGCAAGGGGCGGCGATGATGGGCACATCGGTGGATAGCAGTTCGTTGAGCACCCCGAGCGCGAGGCAGTCGCTGATCCCGCCGGCCCACTTGTTGATCGAGTTGAAGGTCAGCGGCGCAGCGAGGACTGCGTCGGCCCTGGGCAGGGATTCCTGTTGTCCGGGTGGCAGGGCGGTGGAGCGGGTGAGGCAGCCGGTGCGGGCCGCCAGGTCGTCGAGGTCGATCCAGGTGGCGGCGGTGGGGGTGGCGATGAGGCAGACACGCCGGCCGTCGGCACCCAACAGGGTGATTGCCTGGTCGATGCCCAACACGGGCGGGGCGGCGCAGACGACGAGGTACAGCCATCGCGGCGTGTCGCTCATGCCCGCACGTCCATGCGGGCGGCCAGGCCGCGCAAGCCCGGGACGGCGTGGACATCACCGGTGGCTTCGAGCACGTGACGCAGCCTTACTGCAGCACCTGCCTGCGATCCATCCACAACTTTCCCCGAATCTTCCCTGAAGAATGTGTCAACCGGCATGTTGTAGACCATTGGCCACTGCGGCATTGAGCTACCGTGATCAACCCCAGCACAGGAGGTTCGGCGATGGGGTCACAGCACAGGGTGCCACGGGTAGCTTTGGCGCGAGCGCGCGAGTCGATTGGTTTCAGCCAGGAGAGCCTTGCGGAGGCCCTGGGAGTGCATCCTACGACGGTGGGCAATTGGGAGACCGGCCGGTCCGCTCCGCTGGCCCATCACCGCCGACCTCTCGCCGAACGGCTTCAGGTCAGCGTGAGCGAACTTGCCGCCCTGCTCGATCCGGCCGACTCCCCCGCCACGAATTCGTTGTCTTTGAGCAACGCATCGGGCAACGACTCGCTTGACGGGGATCAACTCGTTCGCGATGACGCCGAGCAGATCCGCATCCGTTTGGAATCGTCCTTGAGCGAGTCCGCTTCCCCTGCCCGCATGGAATTGGTTGAACAGCGAGTAGCGCACCACGTGGGTGAGTACACCCGGATCGGACCAGATCACGCCCTCAAATCGCTGTTGCCCGACCTGGCCGACATCCAGACATTGGCTGCGCGACGCCAGCCGGTTCTCGTGCACCGACAGCTCGCCACGGTCACGACCATGTTGACGCTGCTCATCGCCGACTCGTACATGAAGCTGCAGCGCATCACCGGTGCACGTCGGTGGTACGGCACCGCGCTGCTCGCCGCACGAGACGCCGACGACCCCGTTCTGGTCGCGCTCGTGCTGGCACAGCAGACCATGCTGGCCTACTACTACGAACCCGCCCAGAACGCCGTCACGTTGGCACGTCGCGCACAGGCCTTCGCCGCTGACCACATCTGCGACGCGGCGGCACTCGCAGTTGCCGCCGAGGCCCGCGCCCTGGGAAAACTGGGAGACGCCAGCGGTGTGCAGGGAGCACTGGGTCGCGCCAGTCGCCTGACCGAGGCGCTGGCCGGGCGGGAAGGAGGGCAGGAGGACCAGTACGCCGCTTTCCGCTTCGGCCCGGGTCGGCTGCACCTGTACACCTCGGGCGCGTGGGCGAACCTGGGGGATGCGACACGTGCACGCGCCGCCCAGGAAGCAGCCCTGCGGGCTTACGCCGGTGACGAGCGCGTGGTCATCGACCCCGCCCTCGTCCGCTTGGACCAGGCGTTGACCGAAGCTCATCGCGGCGATGTCATCGGCGCGACCACGCTCGCCCTGACCGTGCTCACGGAGTTGCCACCCACGCACCGCACAGGGATGGTGCTGACCCGCGCCCACGACGTGGTCACCGCGGCCGAGGCCCTCCCCCACCCCCGAGGTCGAGTTCCGGACACCGTGCGAGAACTGCGCTCCCTCACGGCATCGGCCGCGCACCGTTGAGCGGGACGAAGCTCATCACGATCACCCCAGTCGCCCACATCGACCGCGTGACCCCAGACTGGACCGGTGAGCTCACGGCCGTCCACGATCGGGAACGACTTCACCGTCGACAGCACTCGCCCCCTCCTCCGGCAGGCATGTGAAGCAGTCGGACTGGACGTGCGGGACGCGCAGGTGCTGCGTCACCACACCAACGCCGTCTACCTCGTCGGAGAGGTTCCGGACGCCGTGGTGGTCAAGATCGGCCGACCTGGCGTCGACCCCCAACGGGACCTGCGCAACGCACGCGGACTCGTCTCCCTCATCGCTTGGCTGACCCGGCACCGGGTGCCCATCACTCCCCTGCTGCCGGGCATCGAACAACCGGTCGTCGTAAAGGGGCATGTCGTCACGTTCTGGCCTCACCTGCCTCAGCGACGCCCGGTGTCGACCGAAGCCATCGCCGCGCCGCTGCTGGGACTGCACCAGGCCCCGCAGCCGCCGTTCCCGCTGCCCGCACTCGACCCGATCACCGCGATCACGCGCTCCGTCGCCGTCAGCCGCATCCTCGACGAAGATCACAGAACCGCGGTGATGACCAGGTTGGACGGGCTGAAGCCGTTCTGGGCCCACCTGTCCGAGTCCGCACCTCCGCGCCTCATCCACACCGATCCGCAGCACCGCAACACCCTGTGGCACCCCGCTCCCCGTGACGAAGAAGCGGCTTCGGATCATGCTTCAACCCCTGCTGTGCTGTGCGATTTGGATGGCATGGCACTCGGCCCGGTCGAGTGGGATCTCGTCACCATCGAGGTTCACTGCCGTCGGTTCGGCCACACGGACTACGACGCCTTCGCCAGAGCCTACGGACGCGACATCCGCGAGGAGGAAGGGTACGAGGCGCTGCGCGAACTGCGCGAACTGCGCATGATCGCCACCAACGCGAGGAAGTCCCCGCCCGGCAGCCCTCAGGCGATCGAGGTCATTCAGCGCATTCACGGCGTCGACGATGCCACCACCCTGCCTTGGCACATCATCTGAGCCATCGCCACAAGAGCGACAGAGCCGGCCCGGAACGTTGCGTTTGAATTCGGGAAAGGTTGCGGCATGACTGCGACCGATTTCCGTGGTGCCTGCTGGATGCATGCGTTTAGCTGTTACGCGAGCAAACCGCCACACCACACAGGGGAGTGATGAACACCGAGGACAAGTCGACAGCCGTGCGCCCGGGCAACGCGCACAGCCGGGAACTGGGTGAGGTGATCCGCAGGATTCGCCGGGCAGTGGAGATGCCCGCTCCGAAGGTCACCGAGGCCCTGGGTTGGTCGTTGGGCAAGTTGTC
>NZ_JBHWIE010000417.1:0-5760 GCF_042732085.1 Actinosynnema sp. NPDC059797 | reverse complement strand
GGCGGGCGCTGAGCGCGTCCAGCGAGCGCGCCAGCTCCACCGCCAGGCGCCGCGCCGCGAGCCGATCGGGGGCGGAGCGGGACAGGACTGCTTCGAGTTCGACCATTCGGCTGTTCATCCGGCACCCCAGGTGGTTGCTCGGTCCGCGACTGTGCGGTTCCTGCGGTTCGCGCGTTCGGACGCCCTGTTCCGGCGTTCGGGCGCGTCTACTCGTACCGCCGGAGTGGAATCGTCGTCCATAGCGGCGATATCGGTTGCATCGGGCAATCGTTAGCCCGCCCGGTGACATCGTTACGATATGAATGATCGGATGTCCGTCTGACCCGCAATAATGCGGAGAACTTCGCAAGACGTACGTCCATCGGTGGAGGGTCACAACAGAGCGTTACCGAGCCGGCGTCGGTTTTGCCCGGTTGAATATGAGGTTCACTCGTTAGAGGGTTCCTGGTCGCGGCACGCGGCGCTCCGGGTGACCGCGCTGTGGGCACGGCTCGGGTGCGCCCCGGTGTCGGCGGGCGGTCCGCCGTTCCGCTCGTGGCGGCTTCCGATCCTATCCGGTCTCGTTTGGTTGTTTTCGGCCCCAATGCGTCCCGCCGGTCGGCGCGGCACCGCGTTCGGCCACCCCGGGAACTCCGGTCACCTCGCGTCGTGCGCGCGGCGTTCATCGCGACGGCGCTGGTCAGCGCTTCGAGACGGTGTTCGGGATCTGCGTTCCGCCCTGGTGCGCGGCGTTCCGGGTCCCGTAGCGGAACATTCGGATTAGTTTTCACCAGCCCCGCTTTCAGTCATCCTATGGCCCCCCCAAAACACCCGGTTGGCGGTACCCCGTTCCGGGGGTCGATCTTGCATCCCCCGATCAACCACTGCTGACTTGCCGGGTTGGCCCCACCGCAGGAGGAGCAGATGACCATCGCCCACGACGACCCCCACGTCGCGCGGCTCTTCGAACACATGGTCAGACTGGTCGTCGAAGAGGACGGCGACCCGCTTGACGTGCATGAACAGCTCATCGAACTGGCCCTGGCCAACTCACCCGAGGTCGCCAGGTACTGGAAGCAGGTCGGCACGGGCGTCGGCATCCCCGACACCGCCTACAAGGGCGGCGGCCCCCACCTGTTCCCCGACGCGCCCGTGGTCCGCGAGTTCCGCACCAGCGGCACGACCGGCAGCACCCGGGGCAGCGTCCGGTACTCCCCGCTCGGCCTGGAGCTCAAGCGCGCCGCGGTCACCGCGCGGGCCCGCCGGGAGATCGACTTCGCCGACGTCAGGCCCGTGGTGCTGCCCTTCGCCCCCTCCGAGCGGGCCGCACCCCACATGGCCATCGCGTTCGACATGGCCCGCATCGCCGAGGCGGTCGGCGACCCCCGGCTGAGCACCGCCGTCGTCCAGGAGGCGGGCGTGGACTTCGAGCTGCTGGAGCAGCGGCTCGACGCGGCCGTCGCCGAGGGCTTACCGGTCGTGATGGTCGGCGCGACCTTCGCCTTCGTCAACATCTGCGACGCGCTGGAGGCCCAGGGCCGCAGCTGGCAGCTGCCGCCCGGCTCCCGCATGTACGACGGCGGCGGCTTCAAGGGCCGCTCGCGCGTCATGGCCGTGGACGACCTCCGCGACGCGGTCAGACGGGTCTTCGGCATCGAGCGGTTCGGCAACATCTTCGGCATGACCGAGATCGCCAGCCCGCTCTACGACTCGGCCGACACCCCCGTCGGCCCGTTGGGCGAGCGGCCCAAGGCGGGTGGGGTCGCGGGCGGTCCCCGGGTCCGCGACCCGCGCACCCGCGAGTACCGCGAGGCCGGTCCCGGCCTGCTGGAGATCACCGACTACGCCCTGCTCGACCGGCCGCACGTGCTGCTCACCGGGGACGTCGGCATCGCCGTCCCGGAGGGCGTGGCCATCGCCGGGCGCATCGCCGGCAGCACCAGCCGGGGCTGCTCGCTGTCGCTGGACGAGATGACCGGGGGTGCCGCGTGACCGTGTCGTGGATGCCCGACTGGGTGACCAACCCGGGCACGTCGTTCACCCTCCGCTCCGGCGCGCACGAGTGGCACGGCCGGCGGCCCGACGACTGGGACGCGATCGGCGCCGGGCTCCGGGCCGCGCACGAACGGCTGCGCGCGCTGCCGGTGCGCCGGATCGTGGCCGCGTTCGACGAGGTGGCCGACCGGTGGGCCAAGCGCGACTTCGCCCCGCGCCGCGCCGTGGTGCGGGACGCCTCGCTGGTGACCGGCATGTCGGAGGAGACCGTCGACCGCGCCCTGGACGCCGAGGTGGGCAACCTGCGCGCCGAGCCGCTGCTGGCCGCGCTCACCCGCGAGTTGGGCGACCCCGAGGTGCTCGACGGGTTCCGCGGCGGCACCACCGCGGTCGGGCCGGCCACCGCGCTCGCGGTGTTCTCCGGCAACGTGCCCGGCCTGCCGGCGCGGTCCCTGGTCCGGGCGCTGCTGGTCAAGTCCAGCCTGATCGCGAAGGTCCCGGCCAAGGAGCCGCACTTCACCGCCGCGTTCCTGCGCACCCTGCACGACGTGGAGCCGGTGCTGGCCGACGCCGTGGTCGCCACCTACTGGGACCGCGACGACGAGTCCTCGCTGACCGCCGCCCTCGCGCACGCCGACGCCGTGATCGCCTACGGCGGCGACCAGGCGTGCGCGGCGATCCGGGCCCGGGTCCGACCGGACCAGGTCTACGAGGAGCACGCGCACAAGTTCTCGTTCGGCCTGATCAGCGCCGAGTACGCGACGCGGTGCGGCCCGGCGGAGGTGGCCCGGCGCATCGCCGCCGACTGCAGCGACTTCGACCAGCACGCCTGCCTGTCGCCGCAGGTCTACCTGGTGGAGGCCGGGCACGCCCGCGCGGTGGCCCGGCACCTGGCCGACGCGATGCGCCGCGCCGCCGCCGACTGTCCACCGGGGACGGTCGAGGCGCACGACGCCATCGCGTTGCAGCACCGCAGGCTGGTCGCCGAGTGGCGGGCCGCCACCAGCGACGCCGCCGAGGTGTGGGCGCCCGACGGTCTGGAGTGGACCGTGGTGCTGGACGACTCGCTGCTCCCGATCGGCGGCGCGGGCGACCGGGTGGCGCGCATCGTGGCGGTGCCCGACCTCGCGGCGGCCGTCGAGCTGGTGCGGCCTTACGCCAGGCACCTCCAGAACGTCGGCCTCGGCGCGCTCGGCGAGGAGTTCTGGCGCGTCGGGCGCGAGCTGGCGGAGCTGGGCGCGAGCCGGATCTGCGCGCCGGGCGCGATGACCAAGCCGAGCATGTCCTGGCGGCACGACGGGCAGCCGCGCATCGCCGGACTGGTCCGCTGGGCGGACGTGGAGCTGCACCCCGAGCTGGACGGCGAATAGCCCCCGCCCGGGTCACGAGATCGCCGTGCCCCGCCCCTCGGGGTGGGGCACGGCCGTTCCGCCGAGAGGACTTGGCATGACCGTGACGGGGACCGGTGGCCGCGAGGCGCTGGACGAGCAGGACCTGCGGCGACTGGCGGACGCGGTGGACTTCACCCGGTCCGCGAGCACCGGTCGGGCGTTGGCGACCGCGCTCGACGGGCTCGCGGGGGTGGCCGGGCACGACGGGCTCGCCGGGGTGGCCGGGCACCTGGAGTTCGCGCACACCGCGGTGCTGGTGGCGGCGCGGCGCGTGGACGACGTGGTGGCCGCGCTGGTCGAGCTGGGCGTGACCCCGGCCGGACCGGCGCGGGACGGGTCGGTGTCGGACAGGTCGGTGCGCGTCGGCGGCCGGGACGTGGCCGTGCGGCTCGTGCGCGGCGCGGTGCCCGGCTGCGCGCGCGGGCTGGAGGTGTCCGTCCCGGTCGTCGGGACCGCGTCGTCCGATCCGGACCGCTCCGGGTGGACGCACCCGGTGTTCCGGCTCACCGGGGACGACGTGGTGTCGAGGGGCGTCTACGAGGTGCTGGTCGACGCCGGCCTCACCCCTGACGGCGGCGGTCACGACCCGCACGAGGACTCGACCTCGCTGCACCTGCGCGGCCGCGGCCGCGTGGAGCTGCGGCTGCCCGGCCACCGCGCCGACCTGCTGCGCCGCCACGTCGGCCGGCCCGACGAGGCCCGGCGCGCGATGTTCGAGCTGATGACCGGCGCCTGGCGCACCCGCTCCGTGGCGGCGGCGGCCGAACTGGGCGTGGCCGACCTGATCGCCGCCGGCGCGCGCACCACGGCGGAACTCGCCGAGCGCACCGGCACGCGACCGGACAAGCTGCACCGCGTGCTGGCCTTCCTCGCCGCGCTCGGCGTGCTGCGCCGGGACGGCGACGCGTGGGAGCTGACCGAGGCGGGCGCGTTGCTGCGCGCCGACGCCCACGGCTCGCTGCGCGACGTCGCCCGCATCTACGGCGGCCTGTTCTACCGGTCGTTCAGCGCCCTGGAGCACACCTTGCGCACCGGCGGCAGCGCGTTCGAGCACTTCTACGGGGCGCAGCCGTTCGAGCACTTCGCCGCGCACCCCGCCGACGCACGCCTGTTCGAGGGCGCGATGGCGGCGGGCACGGGCTTCCTGGACCTGGTGCCCGGCCTGCTCGACTTGCCCGCCACCGGCACCGCGGTCGACGTCGGAGGCGGCGACGGCAGGCTGCTGGGCCTCGTGCTCGCCGCCGCGCCCGGCCTGCGCGGCGTGCTGTTCGACCGCCCGCACGTGACCGGCGCGGCCCGGGAGGTGCTGGCACGCCTGGGCTGCGCGGACCGCGTGGAGGTGGTCGCGGGCGACTTCTTCCGCGACCCGGTGCCCGCGGGCGGCGACGTCTACCTGCTGTCCCGCATCCTGCACGACTGGGACGACGAGCGCGCCTCGGTCATCCTGCGCAACGTCCGGTCCGCGATGCCCGAGGGCGCGCTGCTCGCGGTGGTGGAGCGGCCGATCCGCGACGACGGGTCGGTGCTGCCGCTGTCGTTCGACGTCCACATGATGGTCAACACCGCGCTGGGCGGCGAGCGCACCGCCGACCGGCACCGGGAGTTGCTGGCCCGGCACGGCTTCACCTTGGCGGACATCCGCGAGCTGCCGCTGGACATGGCCGTCCTGGTGGCCCGCGCCACCGCCGTGTGACCGCTTTCATGGCCCACGTGGTGGAAATCCGCTTCCTCGCCGCACGGCCGGCCGGTGAGGATCGGCGGCGTGGATGTGATGAGCGGTGCTCGTGTTCGGTCCGGTTCGAGGCCTTTCGTGCCGCTCGTCTCGGTCAGCCTGCTGACCGGCATCGGGTACGCCCTGGTCGGGCCCCTGCTGTCGGTGTTCCTGATCAAGGAGCTGAACGCCGGTCCGTTCGAGGTCGGCGCCTTCCTGCTGATCAGCGCGCTGGGTTCGATCGTGGTCAGCACCGCGGTCGGCCGGCTGTCCGACTCCCGGCCGATCCGCCGCACGCTGCTGCTGGTCGCGAGCGTGGCGGGCGTGGTGGCGTGGGTGCTGTTCGCGTTCGTCCGGGAGTACTGGGTCCTGCTCGTGGTGTCGGTGTCGCTGGGGTCGGTCTCCGCCTCCCAGATGCCGCAGATGTTCGCCTACGCCCGCCACGCGCTGGACCGCAGCGGCTCGACCAAGGTCCCGCTGGTGATGAGCGGCCTGCGCACGCTGGTGTCGATCGCGTGGGTCGCCGGGCCGCCGCTGGGCGCGCTGCTGATGACCGGCACCGGGTTCACCGGCCTGTTCACCGCGACCGCGGCGTGCTACGTGCTGGCCGCGGCGGTGATCTCGCTGTGGCTGCCGGAGCTGGGCCGGGCGGAACCGGCGCCGACCGACACGACCGCGGACCGG
>NZ_JBHWIE010000416.1:0-5764 GCF_042732085.1 Actinosynnema sp. NPDC059797 | reverse complement strand
GGGTGATCCGGTGGTGGGGCGGATGGTGGCGTTCCGTGATCGGTTGCGGGTGAGTGCGGCGGATCGGGCGTTGTACGAGGGGGTGAAGCGGGAGTTGGCGGGGCGGGAGTGGGAGTGCTTGGAGGGGTATGCGGAGGCGAAGTCGGGGGTGGTGGCGGAGATCCTGGGTCGGGCGGGTGGTGGGGTGTGCTCTTAGGGTGGGGGTATGCCGAGGATCGCCACTGCCGAGATCGTGTCTCGTGAGGGTTTGTTGGAGTTCGTGCGGCCGCGTCATCGTGCGTTGTTGGTGACGCGGCGGGTGGGTGACGGGGTGCAGGTGTCGCCGGTGACGTGTGGGGTGGACGGGGAGGGTCGGGTGGTGGTGTCGACCTATCCGGGGCGGGCGAAGGTGCGCAATGCGCGTCGTGACGAGCGGGTGTCGTTGTGCGTGTTGTCGGATGAGTGGGATGGGCCGTGGGTGCAGGTGGACGGGCGGGCGGAGGTGTTGGATCTGCCGGGGGCGTTGGAGCCGTTGGTGGAGTACTTCCGGTGCATCGCGGGTGAGCACCCGGATTGGGAGGAGTACCGGGCGGCGATGGTGCGGCAGGGGAAGGTGTTGATCCGGGTGTCGGTGGATCGGTGGGGTCCGGTGGCGACGGGTGGTTTTCCGCCGGGGGTTGTGGCGGGGTGATGGGGTGCGGGCGGTCCGGTGGGCCGCCCGCTTTGGTGTCGCCCTCTTACCCGCTTGCCTCTCCCCTGTGTTCTGTCTCCCTGGGTTGTCAGGTGGTGGCCCAGGTGCCGCCCCAGCCGGTGGGGTTTTCGAGGATGGCGAAGGTGTTGCCGTCGGGGTCGGTGAGGGCGGCGACGGTGCCTGTGGGGACCGGGGTGGGGGCGATGAGGGTGGTGCCGCCGAGTTGTTCGGCGTCGTGGGTGGTTCGGGTGGCGTCGGGGACGGCGTAGTAGCGGGTCCAGCCGCCTTGGGCGGTGGTGAGGCGTCCTGCGACGGGGCGCGGGGTGTCGCCGGTGGTGTCGTAGAGGGTGAAGTCGGCGTCGGGGTGGCGGGTGGTCCAGCCGAGTTCGGTGGTCCAGTGGTGGTCGTCGGTGGGGCCGTGGTGTTCGACCCAGCAGGGTTCGCCGGGGCGGGGTGGGGGTGCCCAGGGGCCGTGGAGGACTCGGCCTTGGTCGATGGCGGCGCCGTGGTGGAGGTCGCGGGGGGTGGTGCCGGCGAAGATGATGCGGGTGCCGGTGTCGCCGGGGTGGATGCGGGTGGCGAGGCGGTCGCCGATCCAGCCGGTGAAGGCGCCGTCGGGTTCGGCGATGAGGATCCAGCCGAGGAGGGCGGCGTAGAACTCGGCGACGGGTTGGGGGTCGGGGGTGGCGAGTTCGATGCGGCGCAGGCCTCGCGAGGGGTGGTGTGTTCCGGGCACGGCGGGTGGTGTTTCCCCTCGGGAGGTGGGGTGGGTCAGGGGTGTGCCCCATCCTCCGCAGCGGCCAGGTGGGTGGACAATGCTCCGTTCGGCGGCTTCGGTTGGGCCGCGAGGACGGTGGTGAGGGGTGTGGGGCGGCCGAGGTGGAAGCCTTGGCCGACGCGGACGCCGAGGCGGGTGAGGACGTCGACCTGGGCGGGGCGTTCGACCCATTCGGCCACGGCGGAGAGGCCGAGGCCGCGGGCGATTTCGATGATGCCGGAGACGAGGACGGCGTCGGTGGAGCGTTCGTCGATGTTGCGGACGAATTCGCCGTCGATCTTGATGCCGGTGATGGGGAGGTGTTTGAGGTGGACGAAGGAGCCGAAGCCGGAGCCGAAGTCGTCGAGGGTGATGCGGCAGCCGAAGGCGCGGAGTTGCAGGGCGAGGGCGCGGGCGGCGTCGAGGTTGGTGACGGCGGCGGTTTCGGTGATTTCGAGGCCGAGTCGGCCGGGTGCGACGCCGGCGCCGGCGAGGCGGTCGAGGACGAAGCCGGCGAAGTCCTCGTCTTCGAGGGTGCGGCCGGAGACGTTGACGTTGAAGCGGAGTTCGGGGTCGGGGTGGGTGACGAGGGCGTCGATGGCGGTGGAGAGGACCCAGCGGTCGATGTCGAGGACGAGGTCGCTGCGTTCGGCTTCGGGGAGGAATTCGGCGGGGCCGAGTGGGGGTTGTTGGCCGTCGTCGAGGCGGAGGAGGAGTTCGTGGCCGAGGGTGCGTCCGGTGGCGAGGTGGACCATGGGCATGGCGTGGAGTTCGAGGCCGCCGCGGTCGAGGGCGGTGCGGAGGCGGTCGAGGACGGAGACGCGTTTGGCGGTGTCGGCGTAGTGGCCGGGTTCGTAGACGGTGACGCGGTTGCGGCCGGCGGCTTTGGAGGCGTAGAGGGCGAGGTCGGCGTTGGCGAGGACGAGTTCCCAGGTGTCGCCGGGGCCGTATTGGGCGACGCCGGTGGAGACGGTGATGCGGGAGGCGGCGCCGACGAGGGGCAGGGCGGCGACGGCGTCGCGGAGGGTGTCGGCGGTGTGGGCGGCCCGGGTGAGGTCGTGGTCGGGTAGGACGACGGCGAATTCGTCGCCGCCGAGGCGGCCGATGAGCTGGGTGGGGTCGAGGCGGGAGCGCAGGGCGGTGGCGAGGGTTTTCATGAGGCGGTCGCCGACGGCGTGTCCGCGCAGGTCGTTGACGTCTTTGAAGTTGTCGAGGTCGAGCAGGAGCATGGCGCCGGAGCCGCCGGTGGCGAGTCGGCGTTCGAGTTCGCGGGTGACGGCGCGGCGGTTGGCGAGGCCGGTGAGGGGGTCTTGTTCGGCGAGGGCGAGGAGTTCGTCGTGGACGCGGCGGGCGCGGGTGATGTCGTGGGCGGTGCCCAGGACGCGCAGGGGTGTGCCGTCGGTGTCGGTTTCGACTTCGCCGAAGCACTCGAACCAGCGTTCGGTGGTGTGGTCGGCGAGGGTCATGCGGTGGGTGTAGGTGAAGCCGGCGCCGGTGCGCATGGCTTCGGCGAGGGTGTTCTGGATCATGGTTCGGTCCTGGGGGTGGACCAGGGCGGTGTAGGTGTCGAAGTCGAGGGTGGTGCCGGGTGGGAAGCCGAAGAGGGCGAGGAGGGTGTCGGACCAGATGACGCGGTCTTCGGGGACGCGCCATTCCCAGGTGCCCATGCGGCCGAGGACCTGGGCGCGGCGGAGGGCGTCGGCTTCGTGGGTGGCTTCGAGTTCGCGGTCGCGCCAGGCGGTGACGTCGGCGACGCGGTAGAGGAGTCGGCCGTCGCCGAGGGGGTGGCAGGCGACTTCGAGCCAGCGGTGGCCTTGCCAGTAGGCGCTGGGGGTGAGCAGGGCGATGCCGGCGCGGGGGCCTTCGGGGGTGCCGGGCAGCAGGGTGGGCAGGGAGCTGCCGGGTGCCTGGTCGGCGGGTATGCCGAGGAATTCGGCCAGTGCGGGGTTGACCCAGGTCAGAGCCCCGTGGGGGTCGGTCACGCCGAACCCCACGTCGGCCCGGTCGAGCACCTCGCGGTGCAACGCGCCGTCGCCGTCCACGCGTTCCTCCTCGCCACCCCGGGCGTCATGATGGTGGAGATCACCTGGCGCGGGCAAGCCGGTGTCGGGCGGTGCGGGGCGGCCGGGTGATCTCGGGTCGGGTGTTGCCGGGGCGGGTGCGCCCGGGTCGGGTGGTCCGGAGGTGGGTGGTCCGGGGTCTGGTGGTTGCGGCCTGGGTGTCGGCGGCGCGGGTGGCGGGGTGGTCAGCGCAGGCGCTCCAGGCCTCGGGCGGTGTGGACGAGTTCGTCGGCGAGTCGGCGCAGTTCGGCGCGGGCGGCGCCGTCGGCGGCGGCGGTGGCGACGTCCTCGGCGGCGCAGCGCAGTTGGAACAGCCGGTCCTGCAGGTCGGCGAGTTCGCCGGCGGAGAGCACGACGGCGTCCTCGGGCAGGCCGCCGCGTTGGACGGCGGCGCGGCGTTCGTAGGCGCGTTGGCGGCAGGGTTGGGCGCAGTAGCGGCGGGGACGGCCGATCCGGCTGCTGTCGGGCAGGCGTCGCCCGCACCAGGCGCAGTGCCTGGCTTCTTCCCGGCGTCCCGCGACTGCCTCGGTCACCAGCTCCATGGCGGGCGACGGTATCCCGCTACCCACCGGTCACCGCAACGCCACGCCGCCAGGGCAGACTCTGCCGTTGTGACCTCGATCCACCCGTACCTGACCGGACCGCACCCGCGCGCCTACGCCCACCGGGGTTGGCACCTGGACGAGCTGGCCGGGATGGAGAACTCGCTGTCGGCGTTCACCAGGGCCTTCCGGGAGGGGTTCCGGTACCTGGAGACCGATGTGCACGCCACGTCGGACGGTGTGGTGGTGGTGCACCACGACTCGGTGCTGGACCGCACGACCGATCGGGTGGGTGCGGTGGCGGCGCTGCCGTGGTCGGTGGTGTCGGGGGCGCGGGTGGGTGGCCGTGAGCCGGTCTCGCGGCTGGAGGACGTGTTGGAGGAGCTGCCGGAGGCGCTGTTCAACATCGACGTGAAGTCCGACGCGGCGGTGGAGCCGGTGCTGGGGGTGTTGCGGCGGGCGGGGGCGTTGGGCCGGGTGTGCCTGGCGTCGTTCTCCGATCGGCGGTTGGCGCGGTTGCGGCGGTTGGGCGGGCCGGGGTTGTTGACGTCGATGGGGCCGCGCAACGTGGGGGCGTTGTGGGCGTCGGGTCGGTTGCGGGTGGCGGGCCTGCCGGTGCGGGGCATGGTCGCGCAGGTGCCGGCGGTGCAGGGCCGGTTGCGGGTGGTCGACGGGCGGTTCGTGCGGGCGGCGCACCGGCGGGGGCTGGAGGTGCACGTGTGGACCATCGACGAGGAGCCGGTGATGCGGGAGCTGCTGGACCTGGGGGTGGACGGGTTGGTGACGGACCGGCCGGACCGGTTGCGGGACGTGCTGGTGTCGCGGGGCGCCTGGACCGGCTGACCTCGCGGGCCGGGGGCCCGGCTCCCCCGCGGGGCACGGGGCCCGTAGGCCCCGGTCCCCCGTTCGGGCGCCTCTCCCCCGCGTCGTGACCCGCCCGGGTTGTCCGGCGGGCGCACGGCGGAAGTCCGGAAGGCAACAGGTTGGTGGTGATCACCACCAACGGGGGAACCACCGGCTACAGTCCGCCCCCATGAGCGTGGCCGACAGCACCACCCCCGCGGTGGACCGCAAGCGTGAACAACGCGGCTGGACCTGGTACGACTGGGCGAACTCGGTGTTCCCCACCTCCGTGGCCCTGGTGTTCCTCTCCGGTTACCTCACCGCGGTGGCCAAAGAGGCGGCCATGGCCGACACCGCCCGCAACGGGGCCGCCGCGTGCGCCGAGTCGGCGTTGCGCGCCTGCGACATCAGCCTGTTCGGCCTGTACTTCCCGGCCGGGTCGCTGTGGGGCTACCTGCTGTCGGTGTCCACCGTGGTGCAGGTGCTGGTGCTGCCGATCATGGGCGCGATCGCCGACCGGACCCAGAACAAGCGCCGGATGCTGGGCGCGCTGGCCTTCGCCGGGTCGACCGCGACCGTCGCGCTGGCCCTGGTCTCCGGCGACAACTGGCACCTCGGCGTGGCGCTGTTCATCCTGGGCAACATCTGCTACGGCGCCTCGGTGGTGGTGTACTACGCCTTCCTGCCCGAGATCGCCGACCCCGACGAGCGCGACGCGGTCTCCGCCCGGGGCTGGGCGTTCGGCTACCTGGGCGGCGGCATCGCCCTGGCGGTGCACCTGGCCCTGTTCATCGGCCACGACGCGATCGGCCTGTCCGAGTCCGCGGCGGTGCGCGTCGCGTTCGTGCTGTCGGGCCTGTGGTGGGCCGGGTTCACCCTCATCCCCCTGGCC
>NZ_JBHWIE010000415.1:0-5820 GCF_042732085.1 Actinosynnema sp. NPDC059797 | reverse complement strand
GTTCGGACGCGGAGGCGTCCACCTCGGACGCGGTGGCGGCGGCGAACGCGGCGGTGGCCGGGTTGGCGCGGCCGGGCGCGGTGGAGGTGGCGCCGTCCTGCACGTTCGTGTCGGCGGTGGTGACCGACGGCGCGGCCACCGTCGGGTGGGTCGGCGACAGCCGCGCCTACCTGGTGGCCGGGTCCGGCGCGGCGCGGCTGACCGTGGACGACACGTGGGCGGCGCAGCTGGTCGCGGAGGGCGTGCTGACCGAGGAGGAGGCGCTGACCGACCGGCGGGCGCACGTGCTGTCGCGCTGGCTGGGCGCCGACGCGGGCGCGGTCGAGCCGCAGGCGGTCACGTTCAAGGTGGAGACGCCGGGGCTGCTGGTGCTGTGCAGCGACGGGTTGTGGAACTACCTGCCGGAGCCGGAGGACCTGTTGGCGGCCGTGCCGCGGGGGGTGCCGCCGGCGGAGGTGGCGCGGGAGCTGGTCGAGGTCGCGCTGGAGGCCGGCGGGCACGACAACATCACGGTGGTGGTCGTCCAGCTGCGGGGTGGGCACGGCTCCTGAGTTCGCCGCCGAGGTGGCTCGTCCCGGCATCGCCGATCACCGTCGTCCAACCGCTGATGACTTTCGCCCGCTCGGCGGATCAGGGAAGCTCTGCGTGATCGGGGGCGGCGCGATCGCCGCGCGCACCCGCAGGGCCCGCGGCGAACCGGCCCGACCGCCCGGCGGAACACCCGCTCGCGCCCGTATCGGCCGCCGACAGACCTAGCGCGGACAGGCAGAGGGCGTACGCGCCGATGATCCACCAGGTCGCGTCGGCAGGGGCGTCGAACGCCTCCCGCACCGGCGGCAGCGCCACGACCACGGCGTTGGCGTCCGGCGAGGCCGTGCACGCCGCCGGGCCGGTGGTAATGACCGGACCCGGGTGGCGGGGCTGCCCGCGACGGGCACGTGAAGGCCCTTCGCGTGTGGTCGTGCTCCTCGACCGGGAAATGCGGACGGGCCGGGCCACGGGGTAGCTCGTTGGACCAACACGAGACCCAACCGGTTACTCCCCGCAACCGGCCTACATCGTTTTGGCCATAACTTAGGTTAGCCTTGGCTTGCAGGTTTAAAACCGCTTGAGGTCAAATTGCGCAATGGACGAAGCCGCTGTGCGCATCGGAGAAGCTGCCGCTCTGTACGGTCTGGCCCCCTCCACCCTGCGTTGGTGGGAGAGGCAGGGCGTCCTCGCCCCGCCCGACCGGGACGGCGGGCAGCGGCAGTACAGCGATTTGGACCTGCGTCGGATCGGCCTGGCCTACCTGTGCTGCGTGACCGGGGGGATGCCGCTGGACGACGCCGCCGTCGTCGCCTCCGGCGGCGCGGGCCTGCAATCCTGGCAGCGGGCGGTGCGCTACCAGGTGGCCCGCCTGAAACAGCAGATGGACAAGCTCAGAGCCGCGCAGGACTACCTCAACAACCTCCTCCAGTGCTCGGACGACGACATCGCCGCGCAGTGCCGCTACCTCGACGTGGAGCTCATCACGCACACCCCGCGCGGCCGGGCGCAGCACGAGGACCTCATCGCCGCCGCGCGCGCCGCCTCCGCCTTCTCCCCCGCCCCGGCCCGCGAATCGTCACGGCCACCCCGTGACGAAACCCGGCCCGCCCTGACCGCCTCCGACGAACCCCTGTGCGAGATCTGCGGGCACCCGGTGGTCCGGATGTCGCGCGGCCGTCCGCGCAAGTACTGCTCCCACGCCTGCCAGCAGCGCGCGTACCGACGCCGCAAGCGGGTGGTGTCGCAACCCGGGCGGCGCAGGCGCGACTGAGGTTGTAGAACCTCCGCCGGTGATCGGCAGGCGGCGGACCTGCGCCGGGGGTGTTGCCTAGGACCTTTGGTGAATTGTCTTGCCGCACAACGGATCGCGATACTCGCCGGGTGAACGGGCGAGCGCAGCAGGACCTCACCACCGGACCGGGCCCCGTCCTGGTGACGCCGGAGGATCCCCGGTACGACCAGTTGACCCGCGGCGAGAACTACCGCTTCGTCGCGAAACCGGACTACGTCCGGCTGGCGCGGACCGCCGCCGAGGTCGAGGAGGCGGTGGCGGACGCGGTGGCGGCGGGCAAGCGCCTCACCGTGCGGTCCGGTGGGCACTGCGGCGAGGACTTCGTCTTCGCCCCCGACGTCGAGGTGATCGTCGACCTGTCGCTGATGGACCACGTCGGGTTCGACCACGACCGCAACGCCTTCGTCATCGAGCCCGGTGCCACGCTGGGCCTGATCTACGGCACGCTGCTGAAGAACTGGGGCGTCACCGTGCCCGGCGGCACGTGCATGTCGGTCGCGGCGGGCGGCCACATCTGCGGCGGCGGCCTCGGGCCGCTGTCCCGGCTGCACGGTCTCGTCGTCGACTACCTGCACGCGGTCGAGGTGGTCGTCGTCGCCGAGGACGGCACGGTCTCAACCGTGGTCGCCACGCGCGACCCGGACGACCCGAACCACGACCTGTGGTGGGGGCACACCGGCGGCGGCGGCGGGAACTTCGGCGTCGTCACGAAGTACTGGCTGCGCGCGCAGGACGTCGACAGCACCGACCCGCGTGACCTGCTGCCCCGCCCGCCGTCCGCGCTGCTGGTGGCCAAGGTCTCCTGGCCGTGGGCCGACCTGACCGAGCCCGCGTTCACGCGCCTGGTGCGGAACTTCCTCACCTGGCACCTGGCCAACAGCGACGTGGGCTCGCCCACCGCCGGCCTCTACGCCTACCTGGAGTGCTTCCACCGCTGCAACGGCAATGTGGTGCTGACCGTGCAGGCGTCCGCCGACATGCCCGACGCGCAGGCGGTGCTGGCGGAGTTCCTGGACGCCGTGGGCTCGGGTGTCGGCGTGACGCCGGAAGTGCGCCGGATCGACCTGCCGTGGCTCGCCGCCGCCTGGTACCTGACCCCGCCGGACAGCGGGCCGAGCGCGATCGGCGTGCGGCGCAAGGTGAAGTCGACGGACCTGCGGGGCCCGCACACGGCCGAGCAGATCGCCACCGTGTACCGGCACCTCACCACCGGGCCGGACCTCACCGGCGTGGGGTACATCGAGTACATGGGCTACGGGTGCGCGGTCAACGCCGTGCCGTCCGACGCCACCGCCCGCGCCGACCGCGACACCCTGGTCAAGACGTTCTTCAACGCGTTCTGGACCGACCCGGCGGACGACGGGGCGCACCTGGACTGGCTGCGCCGGATGTACCGCGACATCCACGCCGACACCGGGGGCGTGCCGGTGCCCAACGAGGTGAACGTCGGTGCGTACATCAACTACGCCGACATCGACCTCGCGGACCCGTCGTGGAACACCTCGGACGTGCCGTGGCACGAGCTGTACTACGGCAAGAGCTACCCGCGCCTACAGCGGGTCAAGGCCGCCTGGGACCCGCGGGACGTGTTTCGCCACACCCTGTCGATCCGGCCCGCCTGACCGCGCCGGTTCGCCCCCCGCGGATCGGCGCGCCCCGCCCGCGGCGCCCGGTCCCGGGACGCGGCCCGCACCGGGAGCGAGGGCCGCGTCCGACTGGTGCCGCGGCAGGGGCACCCGCACCGGTGCGCCGGGCACCAGACCCCGGCGCATCGCGACCACCACGGCCTCGGTGCGGTCGGCCACGCCCAGCTTGCGGTAGATCATGTGCAGGTGCGCCTTCACGGTCTGCTCGGCGATGTGCAGCGTCCGGCTGATGCGGCGGTTGGACAGGCCCTGCGCGAGCAGTTCCAGCACCTCCCCCTGCCGCCCGGTCAGCGCGAGTTTGCGCTGCCCGGCCACCACCTCCTCCGGCGGCGGGCCGGAGCGGACCGGCGGGCGCGGTCGCGCCCGGTGGCGGGGCAGGCCGTCGCGCACGGTGCCGGCCAGGTCGCCCAGCTCCTGCAACCTGACCAGCATCTCCTCGATCGCCGACAGCGCGACCCGTGCTCGGTCCTGCGGTCGAGGTCCGACGGCTCGACCGTGCACGCCGTTGTTCATCTGCGTCCTTCCCCCAGGGTTCACCACTGATCTTCACCTCCACCTTCGCAGTCCCCGACGCGCCGACACCATGGCCGATGGTGGCAGGGGGGTCTAAGCCCCGGGATCTAGTCCCGTTGTCGGCACGCCCTCGCATGGCTGTAATGAAGCCATCCCCGCACCACTCTCCGAAGAGGTGGACATGGCTTCCCCTACAGTCCGGCCGGTTTACGCCGATTCCGCGCTCAACCAGTGGTTGACCGACATGGGCCTCGGCGTGGAGTACGTCCGCGCCGAAGGCGACACGCTCTACCACCTCGCCGAGGACGGCACCGAGATCGCCGTGCTCGACCTGGTGTGCGGGTTCGGCTCGTTGATCTTCGGCCACCACCACCCGGAGATCGTGGCGCACGCGAAAGCCGTGCTGGACGCCGGGTACCCGGTGCACGCCCAGCTCTCCGTCCAGCGCCACGCCGACCGGATCGGCGCCGCGCTGAACCGGATCGTGCAGCGGGAGACCGGTTCCGACGACCGCTACACCGTCGTGTTCGCCAACACCGGCGCCGAGTCGATCGAGATCTGCATGAAGCACGCCGAACTCGAACGGCAGGCGCGCATCTCCGCGATGCACGACGAGGTCTCCGCGCACCTGGCGCTGGCGCGCGAGGAGGTCGCCGCCGGGCGGGCCGTGCTCGCCGACGACCTGCCGTTCGCCGCGGACGGCATCGACGCCGCGGTCCGGGAGGTCGAGCGCCACAACGCCGGGCTGCGCGCCCTGCCCCCGGTCTTCCTGACCCTGGAGGGCGCGTTCCACGGCAAGCTGGTCGGCAGCGTGCAGCTCACCCAGAACGCGCATTGGCGCACCCCGTTCGCCGCGCTCGCCCCCGCGGCCCGGTTCCTCCCCGCGGACCCCGAGCTGGTCGCCAAGAGCGTGGCCGACCTGCGGGAGGAGGCGTACGACGTGGTCGTGCGGGACGGCGTGGCGCGGGTCGTGCCGCGTGACTTCCCCGTCGTGGGCGCGATCTTCGCCGAGCCCGTCCGCGGTGGTGCGGGGATGCGGCCGGTGACCCGCGAGCTGGCCGAGGAGATCGGCAAGCTCGGCGCGGCGCTGGGCTGCCCGGTCGTGGCGGACGAGGTGCAGAGCGGCACCGGGCGCACCGGCGCCTTCCTGGCCAGCTCGCACATGGGGCTGCGCGCCGACTACTACACGCTGGCGAAGAGCATCGGCGGCGGCATCGCGAAGAACTCCGCGGTGCTGATCCGCCAGGACCGCTTCCAGCCGGGCTTCGAGATCATCCACAGCTCGACGTTCGCCAAGGACGGGTTCTCCGGCGCCATCGCGCTGAAGGTGCTGGACATGCTGGAGGCCGACGACGGTGCCGCCTACCGCGAGGCCGCCGCCCTCGGCGAGCGGCTGACCGGAGTGCTCACCGCGGTGCGCGACGACTTCCCCGAGGTGGTCGCCGGCGTCAACGGCATCGGGCTCATGCTGGCCCTGGAGTTCCACGACCAGTCGGGGACCCGGTCCGAGGTCATCCGGCAGCACGCCGAGGGCGGCGTCCTCGGGTACCTCCTGGCCGGGTACCTGTTGCGGGAGCACCGGATCAGGGTGCTGCCCGCCGGTCCGGCGTGGAACTCGGTGCGCCTCGAACCCTCGATCTACCTCACCGGGGACGACATCGCGCGCGTCGACGCCGCGTTGCGGGACCTGTGCGGGATCCTGCGCGACCACGACGGGGATCGCCTGCGGTAAGGGACCCGCGGGGACCGGACGCGGGGGGCCCCGCGGGGGGGGGGGGGGGCGCGCGCGAGCGCCCCTGCGGGGGGGGGCGGGGAGATGTAAAAAAAAAGAAGAACACA
>NZ_JBHWIE010000414.1:0-5843 GCF_042732085.1 Actinosynnema sp. NPDC059797 | reverse complement strand
CGTCGAGCCGCTCGCGGTCCTCGGGCGTGAGGTCGCCGTGCGCGTTGGTCGGGATCAGCTCGCGCAGCAGCCGGGCGCTGCCGGTCCAGCCGTCGGCCACCAGGTCCTCCCCGACCGGCTCGCCGGTGACGACCGAGAGGAAGTTGTCCCGGCGGCGGCGCTGCCAGCCGGCGGTCAGCGACCCGGCCCAGGCCGGGTCGGTGGGCCGGTTGCCGCGCACGTCGACCGAGGAGGGGGTGCGCTGGAACACGTGCAGGTGCCGCGCGTCGCGGCCCAGGTGCGGCACGACCTGGATGGCGGTCGCGCCGGTGCCGACGAGCCCCACCCGCTTGTCGGCGAGCCCGACCAGGCCGCCGTTCGCGTCGCCGCCGGTGTAGCCGTAGTCCCAGCGGCTGGTGTGGAACGTGTGGCCGCGGAAGGTCTCGATGCCGGGGATGCCCGGGAGCTTGGGCTTGCTGAGCGTGCCGCTCGACACCACCGCGTAGCGCGCCCGCATCCGGTCGCCGCGGTCGGTGGAGACGATCCACTCGGCCGCGGCCTCGTCCCAGTCCAGCTCCGTGACGCGGGTGCGGAAGCAGGCGTCGCGGTAGAGGTCGAAGTGCCGCCCGATCGCCCGCGCGTGCTGCCGGATCTCGTCGCCCGGCGCGTACTTCCACCGGGGGACGTAGCCCAGCTCTTCCAGCAGCGGCAGGTAGACGTAGGACTCGATGTCGCAGTGGATGCCCGGGTAGCGGTTCCAGTACCAGGTGCCGCCGAAGTCGCCGCCGTCGTCGATCACCCGGATGCCCTCGACGCCCGCCTGGCGCAGGCGCGCGGCGGCGAGCAGTCCGCCGAACCCGCCGCCGACGACCGCCACCTCCACCCTGTCCAGGAGGGGTTCCCTGGTGAGCGGGCCGTCGACGTAGGGGTCCTCGGCGTAGTAGCCGAAGCCGCCCTCGGCGGACCGGTACTGCGCGTTGCCGTCCGGCCGGAGGCGGCGGTCCCGCTCCGCGCGGTACCTGGCGCGGAGGGCGTCCGGGTCGAAGCCGAGGTCGTGGCGGTCGACGGGCCGGGTGCTGGGGGTGGGCATGCGTGCCTCTCTGCGGGTGCGCGGGACTGGCGGGCCGGGTGTCGATCCCTCCCGGCGACCCAGCTAAGCGAACCCCCGCAGTTTGAGTCAAGCGACTGACTTAAAAGCGCAGGTGATGGCGACCAGTGACGGCACGGCTCCGGTGCGTGACGAGAGCGGCGTCAGCCTGCGGCCGGGAACCTGGCCAGGGTCAGCTCGGCCGCCCGCGCGGCCCGCTCCCGCCCCCGCCGCACCACCGGCGGCACGGCGAACAACATGATCAGCAGGAACACGGCCAGGGAGCCCCGGGAGAGCGCGGCGAACCAGTGGTCCGGCACGCTCAGCGCGGCGGAGAACAGGTTGAGCGCGGCGGCCAACCCGATGAGGACCCGGAACGCGGTCGCCGGGAACGGCGTCGCCAGCACGCCTTCCACGGCCTCCAGCAGCGGCCGGACCAGGGCGGGGTCGCCCACCGGCTCACCTCGCCGCAGCGCCCCGCGCACGGCGCGGCGCTGCTCTCGCCCCAGCCCCCGGAACGCCTTCGACCCCCGCAGCCCCACGGCACCCTCCCCCGTCGTGATCGAGCCGATCGGGACTACCCGGCCGACCGCCACCTCACGCCCGCTCACCCGCCGGCGGGCCGCGTCCGTCCGATGTGGACGGCGAGGGCCGCCCGGAACGGGGTGCGCCCCGGGCGGCCGGTCGGGTGTCAGCCCGCGCAGGCGCTGGTCAGGGCGGCCACCTGCGCGGCCCTGGTCTCCAGCCACTGGGCGGGCCCGCTGACGAGGTCGTCCAGCGTCACCGCGGTCAGGGTGGCCGCCAACGCGGTGATGGCCTCGTTGAGCGTGGTGTTCGCGGCGTCGTTCGCCAGGTCGGCCAGCGCCGACCCGGCATCGTGCGCCCGGTCGAGCGCCACCTCCGGCGCCGCGACGTCGACGTCCACCGCGGCCTGGGACAGGGCGTCGGTGCAGAGCTGGACCGTGTTGGCGGTGTTGGCGACCGCGGCGGCCGTGTCCGAGGCCTCCTGGAGCGTCCCGCAGGCGCTCAGGGCCGCGACGGCGGTCAGGCCGGTGATGATCGTGGCGAGTCGGGTTGCGGTGCGCATGGGCTCGTCCTTCCCGGTCGAGAACCGTCACTTGTCAAGACGCCCGGCACCCGTCGGGGTTGCCCGCCGGGGACGGCCACTTGCCCCGGTGACGCCCTCGCTGGGATGGTGGGGCAGGAGGTGCCTCGATGTCGGTTGGCGCGTTGACGGGGATCTGCGTCGCTGCGTTCGTCGCCGCGGCGGCGTTCTTCTACTCCCGCGGCCGGACGACCGCGGCGTCGCCCGTCGGTCGGGTGCTGCGGTGGCTCGCCTTCGCGGGCACGGTCGGCATCGCGGTCGCGGCCCTGCCCGTCGCACTGGCCGACGCCGAGAACGCGGTGGTCCTGGCCATGCTGGCGGCGCCGGTGCTGCTGGGGCTGCTGGTGGTGATCGCGGACGCGGCCGGGCGGGCGGTCGGGGCCACCACCGCGATCGCGGCGCCGCTGATGCTGCTCTGGGGCGTGTTCCTGGCCTCGTTCCTCACCCCCTTCTTCGTGTTCCCCGCGCTGCTGCTCGGCGCGGCGGCGATCACCTCGATCCGCCCGCGCGGCACGCGTCAGGCGGCCGGGGCGTAAAACGCGTTCGCCGGCCCGCCGCGCCTTGTTAGGCTCCGCGGACGCCGGGCGCGGGACTCCGGTGCGACTTCCGGAACCCGCCTTTGCAGCGATGATTCGCAGTTCGCACCCCCATTCCCCGTCCGGCGCCCACCATCTACGAACGGGTGCCCGATGGACCGCCTCGCCGCCGAGGACATGCTGCTGTTCGTCAACGCGGCGATCACCGCCACGGGGCAGCGCGAGTTCCGGCAGGACGCGCTCGGGCAGCGCCTGTCGCTGGAGTTCCTGCACGAGTACATGGCGGTCAACTACCGGGACCTGTACGCCGCCGCGCTCGCGCTCGACGTCAACGACCACAACGCGGCGCTGATCGCGCTCCGGCTGCTGGCCACCCCCGGCGACGCGTCGGCCGAGCAGCGGCGCGTGGAGGGGCGGCTGATCGCCGCGCGGCTGCGCGCCCTGCCGCCGCAGCGCGTCTACCGCCTGTTCCGCGACCTGCGCCGGGCCCGGGTGAACAACCGGCGCACGCGCGCCCTGATCCGCGACTGGCTCGCCGCGCGGCCCGACCCGGCGTTCGACGCGGTCAAGTACCGCGCCGGCGTGAAGGCGGCGCTGCGCCACGCCCACCTGGCGCCCGCGGGCGACGAGTTGGGGCCGTTCCTGTTCGCCCCGGCCGGCCGCGCCCACTACGCGACGCCGCTGCTGCGGTCCTGGCGGCGGGCGCACTACGAGAAGGCCGCCCTGTACGAGCTGCCCTACACCGTCGCCGAGGGCTTCGCGGCCCGGCACGGCATCGACCGCGCGAAGTTCCTGGAGCGGATCGCGCCGCGGCTGACGCAGGTGGAGCGGCTGCGGCTGCAGGGCGCGGCCGATCGGGAGGGGGTCCGCGCGGTGGCCGCGGACCTGGCGACGATGCCGCTGACCCGGCTGGCCGGCTACGTGCTGTCGCTGCCGGTCCCCGAGCGCGTGGCGCGGCGCGGCGAGCTGACCTCCGCCCTGCGCGCGGCCGCCCGCCGGGCCTGCGGGCCGGACGCGGGTCGGTGGGGGCGCGTCGTCGCGGTGCTGGACGACAGCTTCTCCACCTCGGGCTCGGGGCAGAAGCGCCGCCGCCCGCTGGTCGTCGCGCTCGCCTGCCACCACCTGCTGGAGGCGCTGGCCGGCGAGTACGTCGCGCTGTGGACGTCCGGGCGCGCGGACGCCCTGCTGGCGCACCCGCACGGCGTGACCCCGCTGGGCGACCGGGTGCTCGACGCGCTGGAGCACGGGCCGGAACGCCTGGTCATCGTGTCCGACGGGTGGGACAACGCGCCGCCCGGCCTCGCCGCCGAGGTGCTGCGCGCGTGGCGGATCCGGCTGGACCCGGACCGGAGGGTGAGCGCGGTGCACCTCAACCCGGTGTACGACGCGGACACCTACACCGCCCTCCGCCTCACCCCCGAGGTGCCCACCGTCGGCGTGCGCCGGGCCGAGGACGTGCCGGCCCTGGTCGGCTTCGCCCGGCTCGCCGAGGGCACCACCGGCCTGGACGAGCTGCGCGCGCACCTCGCCGACCGCGTCGCGCGCTTCCTGGAGGAGCGATGAGCGCACGCCTCGACCTGACCGGCCTGACCGCCGCGCCCTCCCAGGTGTGGGGCGGTGTCCGGCTCGTGCCGCTGGTCCGCGACGAGCCGATCACCGACCTGCGGCTGCACGCCGAGCTGCACGGCGACGGCCTCGGCGTCGTCCCCGTGGGCCGCAGGACCGGGTACTGGTCGTACATCCCCCACGCGTTCGTGGCCACCTGGTCCGGCGACGACGGCCCGGCCGCCGCCTACGGCACCTCCCTCGGTCCCGCCGGCGGGCACGGCGCGCCGCCCCGCGTGCCGGTGCGCGTCCACCGGCGGATGGCCGGCCGCGCCGGGCGCGGCAAGCTCCGCTTCCTGCCGGTGCACCTGGCCCTGGAGGGGTACCTCGCGCTGCACTTCGGCGGCCCGTCGGTGGTCTGGGACGAGTGGTCGCAGCGGGCCGTCCGGAACGGCCTGTCGCCGCGCGAGGAGCAGGCGTACGCGGGCACCGACGTGCGGGACCTGGCGGACGCGCTGAAGGTCTTCGAGATCCACCCCGGCCAGTGCGGCGTGGTGGTGCACGTCGCCGACTCCCTCGCCGCGGCGTTCGTCGTGCCGCACCCGGACGACTACCGCGCCCTGCACGCCACCCTCGTGCAGGACCTGTACGGCGAACTCGTCCACCACTACGCCACCTACGCCGCGCCGGTGCCGGAGTTCCGCGCGCGTGTGGACGACGCGTACGTGCGGTCGCTGGCCGACCTGCGCGCCGCCGCCGGGCGGCAGCGCGCGGAGTGGAGCCGGTTCCACGACGGCACCATGGCGGCGGGCCTGCTCGACGCCACGTACTCGGTGCGCCGCGTGCACCGCCTGGGCGACTACGCGCTGTCCCGCTTCCTGCCCGCGTTCCGGCCGCGGCGGGAGAACCACATCGGCGAGCTGATCACCGACCACCGGGGCCGCACCGCCTACCTCAAGACGTTCCGGCTGTCGGAGGCCCAGGTGCGCCGGGGCCACCTGCTCAGCAGGCTGGGCGACCACGACTGGCACCTGCCGAGCGCCGCCGGGGCGCTGGGGCTGACCGAGGCCCAGCTCGGCCTGCGCCTGGACTCGGCGGGCCTGGGTTTCCTGCTGCGCGAGGACGTGCTGGCCCGTTACCGCGCTTCGAAGATCAACGGGTGAGTTCCGCGACCGTCCACTACGGACCCGCTGCGGCACCCCGAAGCCCCGGGGGACCCGGCGGGACGCCCGCGCCCGTCCCGCCGGGCCGAGGGACGCTCGCCTCGTCGGCGGGTTCGCACCAGGTCACGCGCGAGGGGCGGCCGTCCGAACGCCGCCGGCGGCACACCCGTTCGCGGTAACGCGGGCACCGTAGCGAGCCGTGGACGAACCGGACATCGCTCCCGCGGACCGCGGTTAGTCTCCAGGCGGCCGGACCGCGGTGGGACGCGGTCGTGCGGCCACCGACACCGTCGAAGGGGGACGCGGTGGGACAGGCTGATCTCGCCCCGCAGATGAAGCAGTACGAGGATTTCGCGGGCGGCGACGTGCGCTGGCTGCCCTACCTGGTGTTCTTCAACCGCACCGACTACCGCTCGCCGGTGCTCAAC
>NZ_JBHWIE010000413.1:0-5849 GCF_042732085.1 Actinosynnema sp. NPDC059797 | reverse complement strand
ACCCCCCCCCCCAACAGGGCTTTCGAGATTACTTCCCGGGTGCGGGGGGGGGATTATTCTATCAGCCGCGGGGGGCGGGGGGGGGGGCCCCCCCCCCCCCCCCGCCGGTCCTCGCGCGCGTGGGTGGCGCAGGGGGCGGGAGAACCGCTTAAGAAGTCCCCGACCTCGGCTCCGGACCCTCTTGACCAAACTTTGCTTAACCGCTTAACTAAGTCCATGGCCTCCACGTCCGAGCCGCTCGCGCTCGCCCTCGACATCGGCGGCACCAAGCTCGCCGCGGCCCTGGTCGAGTCGGACGGCGCCGTGCTGGCCCGCCGCACCGCGTCGACGCCCGCCGGCGACGCGGAGACCGTGTGGGCGGCCCTGGCCGCGCCGGTGGTGGAGCTGCTCGACCTGGCCGTGGACACCGGGCGCGAGGTGCTGGGCGCGGGCATCGCCTCGGCCGCGCCGATGGACCGGCGCACGGGCGTCATCAGCCCGGTGAACATCCCCGGCTGGCGCGACTTCCCGATCACCGCGCGCGTCGCCGAGCTGGTGCCCGGCCTGCCCGTGCGGCTCGGCGGCGACGCCCTGTGCATGGCGCTGGCCGAGTACCACCACGGCGCCGGGCGGGGCAGCGAGTGCCTGCTCGGCATGGTCGTCTCCACCGGCATCGGCGGCGGTTTCGTGCTCGACGGCAGGCCGCTGTTCGGCGTCGCGGGCAACGCGGGCCACGTCGGCCACTTCGTGATCGACCCGGCCGGCCCGCCCTGCGGGTGCGGCGCCCACGGGTGCGCGGAGGCCGTCGCCAGCGGCCCGTCCATGGTCCGCTGGGCGCTGGAGCAGGGCTGGCGACCCCTGGGCGGCACGGCCGACGGCATCGCGCTGGCCGCGTCCGCCCGCGCGGGCGAGTCGATCGCGCTGGCCGCGTTCCGGCGTTCCGGCGAGGCGGTGGCCAGGGTCGTCACGGTGGCCGCCGCGCTGTGCGAGATCGACCGGGTGGTGATCGGCGGCGGCGTGGCCCAGGCGTGGGACCTGCTGGAACCCGCCGTGCTCGAACCGCTCGCGGACCACCCGGGGCTCGACTTCACGCGCCGGGTGGAGGTCCGCCCGGCCACGCTGGGGGTCGACTCGGGCCTGATCGGCGCGGCGGCGCTGCTCGTGGGCGACCGGGTGCCGTCGTTGCCGGTGGGCATCTGACGCCACCGCGGCGCCACCGCTCGGAAGACCTCCGCACACCTCGATGAGGGGACCTCGCGTCCCCGGTTGGGAACTCTCGTGCGCAAGCTCGACACGATCATCCGGGACTACCACTGGGGTTCGCGCACCGCGCTCGCCGAACTGCTCGGCGAGCCGTCGCCGAGCCCGGGGCCGCAGGCGGAGCTGTGGATCGGCGCGCACCCCGACGACCCGTCCCGACTGAGGGGCTGCGGGGTGCCGCTGGACCGCCACCTCGCGGCCAACCCGGCGGGCCTGCTGGGGCCGCGGTGCCTGGCCGCGTTCGGCCCGCGGCTGCCGTTCCTGCTCAAGGTGCTGGCCGTGGACGCGCCGCTGTCGCTCCAGGTGCACCCGAACCGGGAGCAGGCCGTCGCCGGGCACGCCGAGCGCGGCTACCGCGACGACCGGGCCAAGCCCGAGGTGCTGGTGGCGCTGACGGAGTTCGCGACGATGTCCGGCTTCCGCGCGCCCGCCGCGACCGTCGCCCTGCTGGACCGGCTGGACGTGCCCGGCCTCGCGCCGGTGCGGGCCGCGGTGGCGGCGGGGGAGGTGGGCGACGCGCTGCGCCTGGCGCTGACCGGCACGACCGGCGAACTGGTCGCGGAGGTGGCCTCGGCGGCGGCGGGCGTGCCCGGCCTGGAGCACGTGGCGGAGCTGGCCAAGACCTACCCGACCGACCCGGGGGTGGTCGCGGCGCTGCTGCTCGACGCGGTCGTGCTGCGGCCGGGCCAGGCGGTGTACGTCGGGCCGGGCGTGCCGCACGCGCACCTGCGCGGGGTGGGCGTCGAGCTGATGGTCAACTCCGACAACGTCCTGCGCGCCGGCCTGACCACCAAGGAGGTCGACGTGCCCGCCGTGCTGTCCATCTTGGACACCCGGACCGGGCCGGCCCACGTGCTCGACGGCGAGGTGGACGGTCCACTGAGGACGTACCCGACCCCGGACCCGGAGTTCCGGCTGCACGAGGCGCGCCCCGGCGCGGTGCTGGCCGGCGGCGGACCGCAGCTCCTGTTGTGCGTCAACGGTTCCGTGGTCGTCCGCAAGGGCGCGGACGAGGTCGTGCTGGCGAGCGGCGAGTCGGCGTTCCTGCCCCACGACGAGGCCGCGGCCCAGGTCGCCGGCGAAGGACGGGCGTTCTGGGCCGCGGTGAACCTCGACGCCTGAGCGAGGATCGCCGGGAGTTCACGTCGTTGCGGGGGGCTTCCACCCCGGAGTCGGTCCGAACGGCTCGGCGCGCCGGTCTTTTCAGCGGTAGTAGCCCTCCACGGCGGCCCGCGCCTCGGCGTACCGCCCCGGCCCCTCCTGCGGCACCGCCGCGAAACCGCCGCCCGGCTTCAGCTCGTTCAGCTGCTCGGTCGACAGCGCGAACACCACCCGCCCCAGCCCCGACCGCTCGATCGCGCCCGCGCACATGCCGCACGGCTGGCAGCTCGTGAACATGGTCGTGCGCGCGGCCACCGCCGGGTCCAGTTCGCGGGCCGCCCAGCGGGCCAGCTTCAGCTCCGGGTGGGCCGTGATGTCGTCGTCGGACACCGTGGTGTTGCGCGCCTCGGCCAGCACCTCCCCGTCCGGCCCGACCAGCAGCGACCCGAACGGCGGGTCGCCCGCCGCCCGCGCCTCCACGGCCAGCTCGATCGCCCTGTCCAAGCTCATCCGAACTCCTTCCGCACGGTCGCCAGCGCCTGCCAGGCGACTTCGGGGTGCCGCGTCTCGGCGGGGTCGCCGACGAACGGGTCCAGCACGACCGCCTCCGCGCCCGACTCGCGCAGCCGGGCCAGGTCGTCGACCACCTGCGCCACCGTGCCCTCGCCCATCCGGCGGTCCGGGCCGGGGTCGTCCCGGGTCAGGCGCAGCAGGACGCGCGGCGCCAGGGCCGGTGTCGGCCGGCCCTCGCGGTCGGCGATGTCGGCCAGCCGCCGCACCGCCTCCGCGTGCTGCCGGTGGGTGAGGCGGAGCCCGTGCCACGCGTCGCCGAAGCGGACGGCCCGCCGCAGCGCCGCGTCCGAGTGACCGCCCACCCAGACCGGCACGCCCCCGGCCCGGTAGTCGGCCTCGTCGGACCAGGCCGCCCGCAGCGCGCGCAGCCCCTCGTCGGTGAGCCGGCCGCGTTCGGCGAAGGGGACGCCCAGCGCCTCGTACTCCTGCCGCGCCCACCCGACGCCGACGCCGAGCACGAACCGGCCGCCCGACAGCTCGGCCAGGTTCGCCGCCATCCGCGCCACCAGCAGCGGGTGCCGGTAGGGCAGCACCAGCACGGTGGTGCCCAGGGTGATCCGCGAGGTCACGCCGGCCAGCCAGGACAGCGCGGTGAACGGCTCGTAGAACGGCGCGGGGTACTGTTCCGCTACGTCGGCGGTGACCGCCACGTGGTCGGAGACCATCAGCAGGTCGAAGCCCAGCCCCTCCACGGTCAGGGCCCACCGCCGCAGCACGTCGGGCGAGGTGCCGGGGCCGAAGTTGGGGACGTTCACGCCGATTCGCACGTGATCAAGGCTAGGCCCGCGAGCGGTGTGGCTGAAGGGATCCTTCACGGTGTGCAGGGGCTCCGGCCGTGGGATCCACGGTAGTTTGGCCCGGTGACCGTGAACCTCGACCAGACCGACTGGGCCATCCTCGCCGAGCTCCAGCGCGACGGCCGCGTCCCGATCACCGAGCTGGGCCGCCGGGTCAACCTCAGCGCCTCGGCCACCACCGAGCGGGTCCGGCGCCTGGAGACCTCCGGCGTGGTCACCGGGTACCGCGCCGAGGTCGACCTGGACAAGGCCGGCTACCCGGTGCTCGCGGTGGTGCGCCTCAAGTACCCGGGCAACCGCCACGAGCCGCTGCGCGCGCTGCTCGCCGAGCGCGGCGAGGTGCTGGAGTGCCTGCGCACCACCGGCGACGACTGCTACACGCTCAAGGTCGCCGCCACCTCGATGGCCCACCTGGAGCGGGTGGTCGACGAGCTGATGGCGTTCGGCAGCACCACCACGAGCATCGTCTACAGCCGGACCCTGCCGTACCGGGGCGTGGCGCCGGCCGCGCCCCGGTAGCGGCTCACCGCCACGGCACGGCGGGCGCGCACGCCGGCGAGTCGGGGCCGGCCGGGCCGCGCAGGGCCGCGCCGCCGGGCAGGAGCCAGCACCCGGCCGGGTCGGTGACGTCCGCGCTCGTGATCCTGCCCAGCCGCCTGCCCCGGTCGTCGTAGGCGGTCAGCACGCCCAGCCCGCCGTCGCTCGGCGCGACGAAGTCCGGGGGGTACTCCAGGTGCGCCACGTACGTGCCGTTGGCGATCTCGGCCTCGACCGACCGGCCCTCCCGCTCGTAGACGACCCTGGCCACCGCCGGCGACACCCGGCCCACGGCCAGGGCGACGCCCGGGACGTTCCAGTGCGCGGCCTTGCCGTGGGCGCCGCCGGACGACACGCCGACCGCGTCCGCCGAGAAGGGGCCCGGCAGCCACGCCCGGTCGCGGACCGCGGTGAACGCCGGGTTGTACGGCGTGGTGGGACCGTTGACCGTGCACTCCAGCACGCCGTCGGGGGTGTAGAGCAGGGCCAGGTCGCCACCGCCCACGTCCGCGACGTACTGGTGCAGCACCGCCGGGCCGGGCAGCTGGAAGGTCTCCACGCACCCCTGCTCGACCTCGGCCACGCGCCCCGGGTCCAGGCCGGGGACCGACATCGCGCCCGCCTCGGTGGTCGTGGTCGTCGTGTTGGCCGAGCCGCTGACCCCGGTCGTGCCGGGCGCCGGGCCGGTGGCCCCCGTGGTGCCGGGCGCGGAGCCGGTGGTCACGAGGGAGGGCGGCGCCGCCGCGTCGTCGCCGACCGGCCCCTGCCACGGCGCGACCACCACGACCAGGCCGATCACGGCCGCGGCGGCGACACCGGCGGTGAGCAGCGGCGCGTACCGGACCCGGCGGCGGCCGGCGACGGCGCGCTCCAGCTCGGCCCGGATCCGGGCGTGCCGGCGGGGGGGCAGGTCCCGCTCGGGGGGGAGGGTGGTGCTCATCGGTCCTCCAGGGACATCGCGGGGACGGCGACGACCGGCGTCGGGCCGAGCTTGCGGGTCAGCCGCGCCTTCGCCTTGCTGACCCGGGCCCGGACGCTCACCTCGGCGATGCCGAGCACGGCGGCGGCGTCCGCGTAGGACACCCCGGACCACACGCACAGCGCCAGCGCCTCGCGCTCGTTGCGGGGCAGCTCCTCCACGGCGGCCAGCAGCACGGCCATGCGCCGCTGGTCGTCGACGCGCTCGGCCACGTGGTCGGCGTGGTCCGGCACGGCCGCCTCGACCGGGTACCGGCGGAACAGCCGCAGCCGCCGGGCGGCCGTGCGGCGGTGGCCGCGCACCACGTTCGTGGCCACGGCCAGCAGCCACGGCAGCGCCGAGTGGTGCTCCAGGCGCAGCCGGTCCCGCTTGCGCCAGGCGACCAGGAAGGTGTTCTGGAGGTGGTCCTCGGCCGCCGCCCACGACGCGGTCAGCCGGAAGCAGTGGTTGTAGACCGCCTTGGCGTGCCGGTCGAACAGCACGCCGAACGCGTTCCCGTCGCCCGCCGACGCCTGCGCCCACAGCACCCGGTCGTCGGGTTCCTCGGTCGTCATGCCCTGTCAGTGCCCCGGCGGCGGGGAGCGTTGCCACGGCGGGCCGCCACGGCGCGGCCGACCTCTCCG
>NZ_JBHWIE010000412.1:0-5855 GCF_042732085.1 Actinosynnema sp. NPDC059797 | reverse complement strand
ACCACGAGTCGGTCAAGGTCGACAAAGCCCGGGTGACGCTCCGCGGCGAGTCCCGGGACGGGGTCGTCATCGACGGGAGGTCGCGGCAGCCCAACGGCGTCGTCGTCACCGCGCCCGGTGTGGCCGTGGAGAACCTGACCGTGCGGAACAACACGCAGAACGGCGTCCTGGTCACCGGTTCGGCCAGAGCCGCCACCGGCACGCCGGGCAGCGGCGGCTACGACACCGGCGACGAGCCGGTCACCTTCCTGGAGTCCTTCCTGGTCTCCCACGTCACCGCAACCCGCAACGGCCTGTACGGCATCTACGCCTTCTCCGCGCAGGACGGCGTCATCGAGCACTCGTACGCGTCGGGTTCGGCGGACTCCGGCATCTACGTCGGGCAGTGCAAGCCTTGCCGGATCGTGGTGCGGGACAACATCGCCGAGTTGAACGCCGTCGGCTACGAGGGCACCAACGCCAGCGGCGACGTGCACGTGGTCGGCAACCGGTTCGTCGGGAACCGAGTGGGGCTCACCACCAACTCCGACCACCAGGAGAAGCTGCTGCCGCAGCAGGGCTCGACCATCGCCGGCAACCTGGTCGCGGCCAACCAGCAGGCGTCGACGCCCGAGCAGGCCGACGGCGGGTGGGGCATCGGCATCGGCATCGACGGCGGCAGCGACAACCGGGTGGTCCGCAACCGGGTCGAGGGCAACGCCAACGCGGGCCTGGTGATCACCGCGACCGCCGACATCCCGCCGAACGGCAACCAGGTCCTCGACAACGCCTTCGCGGCCAACGGCGTGGACGTCGGCTGGTCGTTCCCCACCGCCACCGCGGGGCACGGGAACTGCCTGCGCGGCAACGACCTCGCGACGACGGCACCCGACCGGCTCGCGACCACCGCGGCCTGCCCGTTCGCCGACCGGTCGCCGTCCGGCACGTGGACGTGGCCGGACCCGCCGCGCGGCATCCCGTTCACCGAGGTGGCCGCGCCGCCCGCGCAGCCGCAGTCCCCGACCGCCACCACCGCCGTGCCGGCGACGCCCGCACTGCCGGACGTCGCCGGGATCCCGCTGCCGTCAACGGCTCTGCTCGCCGGGACCGCACTGGTGCGGATCCCCTGAGCGACGGCCGACCCTCCCGGGCTAACCCTCCGGGGTGATCCCGGGCGCCGGGCGGACCGGGACGTACTCCCGCGCGTCGAAGTCGACGACCACCGGCCGCGGCTCGGAGTCCACGTCGGCCTGGACGCGGTGCATGGTGCCGTCCACGTCGATCCAGTAGCGCACGTTCCCCGCGGTGCCGGGCCTCCCGCGCGCCGCCGGGCCGGACATGACGTCCACCGCGTGATCCCCCACCCGGTCCCGGCCGACCCACGCAGCGCCGTTCTGCGGCAGGAGTTCGGCGTTGTCCGGCCGGTCGCTGCCCAGGTTGAGCGCGATGAGCAGCGCGCTGTCCAGCGAGCTGCCGGACGTCCGCAGAGGACGGCGGTGCCACCCCGACGCCGGCGGCGCTTCGGGCGCTTCCGCGGGCGCGTCCGCCGCGGGGTGGACGACGACGGTGGTGGCGTTCCACTGGATCAGCCCGTCACCGGAGCTGTCGCGCCCGGTCCCGCGCACCACCCCGTAACCGAGCCCGGCTCGGTAGTCGACGGACCCGGTGACGACCAGGCCGCCGGCGGTCGTGGGCACGGTGATCGTCACCGCGCGGCCACCGGCCTCGAAGTTGCGGAACCTCGTGATCGCCAACCGGTTCACCTCGTCCGAGGTCAGCGCACGCGATTCGGTTCTCCCCGAACGGGAATCGACCACCGCGAACGCGACGACCCCGATTACTGCGGCGACCACGACGCCCACGGCGGTTATGATCCATCGCCGCCTTGATCGTCGATGTTGTGGGAGACGTGACCGGGCTCGCACGTTAGGCACGCGCCGGGATGCTAACAGCAGCGCGGATTCGTGCTCCCGATTCACCCGATCGTATGGCACACGCGAACTTGCCGTTCTGGTTGTCTGTAACAGATCTCGACTACTTCCGCAGGGGGACAGCGATGAGCCGGACGACCCGGACGCGCAGGGGCCGGACGGCGCCGGTGGGGCTGGTGGTCCTGTTATCGGCGACCAGCGCGTTCACCGGCGCGACGGCGGGGACGGCCGGCGCGTCGCCCGAGGACGGCACGCTGACCGTCCAGGTGCTGCGGGACTTCTTCGGCACGGGCGTGATCAACACGACGATGGACGTGCCGCAGCGGGGCATGCGCGTCGACGTGTCCGACCGGGAGGGCCACCGCGTCAGCGGCGTCACGGACGTCACCGGGAAGGTCGTGGTGCCGCCGTCCACCGCGCTCGACGGCGGCCACTACCGCGTCGACGTGACCATCCCCGAGCCCTACGACGGCTACCTCCGGGCCGCGCCCGCCTCGACGGCGACCAACCACTTCGACAGCTTCACCACGTTCGTGGACGTGTCGGGCGGCAAGGACGACTCGGTGATCACCGGGGTCTGGAACCCGGCCCACTACGCGCTGCCGGACACCCGATACTTCGTGCCCGTCCAGAACGGTGGCAACGGGACGGACACCCGGGCGCTGGTGGCGTTCGGCGTGGACACCCGCGGCACGTGCCCGGTCGACGTCGCGTGCCCGACCGTGCTGGCCACCCAGGACCAGGTGGGCACGACGTTCGGGCTGGCCTACGACAAGCAGCGGCGGCGGTTGTTCCAGGGCGCGTTCGCCCGGCGGCACGCGCTGTACGGGCCGGGGGGCGGTGACGCGATCTACACCGTGCCGGTCGACGGCGGCGGCGCGCCGACCCTGTTCGCGAAGGTGCCGGGCGCCGCGGTGACGCCCCACGACACCGCCAACCTCATCAAGGACGCCGGGTTCACCGACGCGCCCGGCAAGGAGGGCATCGGCGGCCTGGCGCTGTCGGAGGACGGTGCCACGCTGTACGCGGTGAACCTGCTGACGCGAGCCCTCGTCAGCTTCGACGCCATCGGGACGAGCGCGGCGGCGCCCGCGGCCACGACGCCGATCCCGGACCCGGGTTGCGCCGCGTCCACCGACTGGCGGCCGTTCGCCGTCGCCGCGCACGACGGCGCCGTGCACGTGGGTGGCGTGTGCAGCGCGGAGAGCACGCAGGACCGCGCGGACCTGCGGGCCGTGGTCTACACCTACGACGGCACGCGGTTCACCGCGGTGCTGGACCAGCCCCTCGGCTTCGAGCGCGGCGTGGTCCTCTCCGGTCGGATCGGCCCCGGCGGGCAGGGCAACCACTGGAACCCGTGGGACACCGACCTGTCGAGGTGGGACGAGCACGACGTGGGCGGCGGCGCGATGATCGACCCGCAGCCGCACCTGGCCAGCCTGGCCTTCGCGCGCGACGGTTCCCTGATCCTCGGCTTCCGCGACCGGTTCATGGACGTGGTGGGCTGGGGCGCGCTCGACCCGCGACCGGGCAACGACAGCCCCCAGAACGGTTTCTCGGGCGGCGACATCGTCATGGCCTGCGCCGACCCCGGCGGCGGGTACTCCTGGGAGGGCACCGGGGACTGCGCCGACCACGCGGGCGCCCTGGACGACGGCGGCCAGGAGGACACCGTGGTCGAGTACTTCCCGGGCGACTACTTCTCCCAGCAGGGCCCCACGGGGCGCGCGGCGCACCAGGAAGCCGCGCAGGGCGCGGTCGCGTACATCCCGCAGCTGCAGTGGGCCGTGAGCACGCAGATGGACCCGACCGTCAACGTCGCCGCCGGCGGCACCGGCTACTACGACGTCACGACGGGCGAGGGACCCGGCAACGACCCGTCCGCCAACGCCTACGAGTTCGTCGGCACGAACCAGAACGGGTTCGGCAAGGCGGGCGGGCTCGGCGCCATCGCCTACCAGGCGGCGAACGCGCCGATCCAGATCGGCAACCTGGTGTGGTTCGACGGCGACCGCAACGGCGTCCAGGACCCGGCGGACGTGCGGCTGCCGGGCGCGACGATCGACCTGCTGGACGCCTCCGGCAACCAGGTCGCCACCACCAGGACCGACGCGGCGGGCGAGTACTACTTCGGCGGCGTCGGCGCGGACCACGAGTTGACGCCGGGCGCGGAGTACGCGGTGCGGTTCAACGTCTGCACCGCGAACACCGCCACCGTACCGGGCCAACCCCCGGCCACCGACCTGCGGTTCACGCTCCCGGTGGTCGGTGACGACCGGGTGCACGACTCCAACGTGGTCCCGCCGACCACCGGGCCGCTGTGCAGCGGGATCGCGCCGGTCACGGCCCCGGCCAACGCCGGGGAGGTCGACCACACCATCGACGCCGGCGTCCACATCCCCCCGCCGCCGACGACCACGACGCCGCCGACGACGACCTCCGCGGAGCCGACGACCCCGGCTCCGACCACGACGGCGCCGGCCGGCAGGCAGCCGGGTTCGCTCGCCTCGACCGGTGTCCCCGCCGCCCTGCCGTGGGTGGTGCTCCTCGGCGTGCTGGTGCTCGGCGCGGGCGCGGCACTGGCGTTCGCGAGCCGGAGGCGCCGAACCGGGCAGCGCTGAGGGCCTTTCACCGGGCTGTGACCGCGCCGGGCTCCTCACCACGCGACGTGCGGTGAGGAGCCCGGCGCGGTGAAGGCCCGTCGGCGGCCGAACCGGGGACCACCGCGGTTTCAGCGCGCCGCTGCTCCACCGAGGCCAGCAGCGCGCCCGTGGCCGGGTGCCAGGGCCGGTTGCGGGGACCGGTGAGGACCAGCTCGCGGCTGACGCGCTGGACCAGCGGGACCAGCACGAGGTCGGGTCCCTCCATCCCGGCGGCCAGCCCCGGCACGACCGACACGCCGATTCCGGCCCGGACCATGGCGAACAGCGTGCCGAGCTGCCGCACCCGGTGGACCGCGTCGAGCCGCGCGCCGCCGGCCCGCTGGAGCTCCTGGACGTGGCGCTCGCACCCGCCCAGCGACAGCAGGAACGGGTCGTCCTCCAGGTCCGCGACGTCGACCTCGTCGCTCTCGGCGAGCGGGTGGTCGGCGCGGAGGACCGCGTGGAAGCGGTCGTGGGCCAACCGCACCGAGCCCGGGGGCGCGCCGGCCGGGTCCACCACGACCGCGAGGTCGGCGCTGGCGCCGTCCAGCCAGCCGGTGACCTCGTCGTCGTCGCCCTCGAACAGCGAGATCGAGATGCCCGGGAACTCCACGCGCCAGCGGTCGAGCAGGCCGGGCAGCAGGCCGTGGCAGACGGTGGGCGGCGCCGCCAGCACGAGGTCGCCGCGCGGTCCGCTGCCGTGGTGGTGCGCGAGGTCCTCCATCGAGGCCACCGAGGCGAGCACCACCCGCGCGTGGACCAGCAGCCGTTCGCCGAGCGCGGTGGGCCGGACGGGGTTCCCCCTGATCAGCACCTGTCGGCCGGTGGCGCGCTCCAGCGACGCGATCGCGTGGGAGACCGCCGACTGGCTGATGCCGAGCCGCGCGGCGGCCGCGGAGAAGCTCGCCGCGTCCGACACGGCGACGAACGCCCGGATCTGGGGGATGCCGATGCTCATGAAATGTCCTCATGGGGGTTCAAGCGATTCTCATTCGACTCATGGTGCCCGACTGGTGACCATGACCTCCGGCGGCGGTCCGAGGGGACGTGCGCCGCCGGAAGGGGGCACCCGACATGACCACGCCGGCGGCGCACGGTGAGACCGCGCGGTGGTTGCCGGGCTTCATCGCGCTCTCCGCGCTGTGGGGGTCGAGCTTCGCGTTGATCGAGATCGGGGTGGCGGCCGGCGTCCCCACCCACTGGGTGGCCCGGTGGCGGTGGCTGGTCGGGCTGGTGGCCCGGCTGGGTGTGTGCGCGGGGCGGCGGTCGGCGATGCCCCCGGACGCGCCCACGGCGGGGCAGT
>NZ_JBHWIE010000411.1:0-5867 GCF_042732085.1 Actinosynnema sp. NPDC059797 | reverse complement strand
GCTCAACACCGACGCGGGCGGGTTCCGGCTCGGGTCGGGGCCCGACGGCCCGTGCTCGCTGCTGGAGAACCACCCCGGCGGCGAGGTGAGCGTGCTGCTCGGCGGTTCGCCCGCCTTCGGCTTCGGCGCGACCTCCGACGAGCGCACCATCACCTCGGTGCTGTCCCGGGGCGAGGGCGCCGCGACGTGGTTCAACCTCGGCGCGCCCGCCTACAACTCGACCCAGGAGCTGGTGCTGTTCATGCTGCACCGGCACCAGCTGCCGCGGGTGCGCGACATCATCGTGTTCTCCGGCCTGAACGACCTCGTGGTCGCGGGCCTGCCCGACGCCCGCGCCGACTACGGCCAGTTCTTCTTCTCCGGCGAGTTCTTCACCCAGCTCGGCGTGCCCGAGGCGGGCAACCAGCTCCGGCAGCCGAAGTGGGCGCTGGGCCGGCTGGCCAAGCGGATCGGCCTGTCGGGCGGCGCCGCGAAAGAGGACGGGGAACCGCAGGCGCCCACGCCCGAGGAGCGGGTCGACACCGCGGTGGCCCAGTGCTCCCGCGACCTGGACCGCCTGCTCGAACTGGCCGCGCCGACCGGCGCCCGGGTGCACTTCGCGCTCCAGCCCACCGCGCTGTGGACCGGCAAGCGGCGCACGCCGGAGGAGCGGGCCCTGATCGACGACGCCGACCGGGAGCGGGCGGCGGTGTGGAACCTGTTCCGGCCGATCCTCGACCGGCAGGTGTACGAGCGGTACCGGGACCGGCTGGCGGCGGTGTGCGCCGAGCGGTCGGTGTCCTTCTTCGACACCAACCCGGCGCTGTCCGGCGACGACTGGTTCTTCGTGGACCTGGTCCACCTCAACGACGAGGGGAACCGGGTGGTCGCGGAGGCCATGCGGGACGCGCTCGGGCTCGACGGCGAACGACTCGACAGCGAGCTGGAGGGGGTCGGCTGATGTTCCGCAGGATCGCGCGGTTCTTCCGGCGGCGCAAGCGCAAGCGCCGCAACGACAACTCGATCTACCCGATGTTCTAACCGGTCCGGACCTGGGGGGCAGCCGTGTCGGACGCGGAGTACCGCACCACGTACCTGCGGGCGCTCGACCCCGAGTGCCCGTCACCCCGCGCCGGCGAGCTGCCCCGCATCCGGGCGGCCCTCGCGGCGGCCGGGGAGCACGACGGGGAGGATCCCGACCTTGCGGTCCTGGTGGACCGGGCCCGGGAGTGGGCGGTCGAGGAGGGCCGCCGGTTCCGCGAGGTCCTCGGCGGCCCGGACCGGGGTTCGGCGCGCGACCGCGTGCTGAACAACTGCGCGCCGCTGGCGCTGTCCGCGGGCGCGTGGCTCCAGTGGCTCTCCAGCGCCGGCAACGCGGAGACCGACCTGGCGCTGCGCGTCCTGGCGCTCTACGCCCAGGACGTCGGCGTCGGCTACCCGCACGCCGACCGCGGCAGCGACTACCGGGCGGTCCTGCGCGCGCACCGGCTGCTCGACGAGGCGCCCGGCGTGCGGCTCGCGGGCAGCGACCAGGTGGAGAGCTTCAGCTTCCGGTTGCCCGCCCTGCTGCTGGCCATGAGCCGCCTGCCGGAGCTGTTCCTGCCCGAGCTGGTCGGCGCGGACCTGCACCTGCGCGCGGTCGGCCTGCTGCCGCCGCTGGCCGGGCTCGACCCGGCCGACCTGGGCGTGCCCGCGGAGACCCTGGACCTCGGCGCGCGGCGGCGCGAGGACCCGCGCACGGCGCTGGAGCTGTCCCTGTCGGCCGCCGAGGCGGTGCTAGACGGCGGCGCGGGCGACCGCCTGCGGCACGGCTTCCGGTGGGCCGGGCAGGAGCTGCGGACCTGGTGCGCGGCGCTGCTGCGGGAGACCGAGCTGGCCACCCACCCCGACTACGACATGTGGCGGCTGATCTGGGCCAGGGCCAGGCAGGCGGCCGTCTACCACGCCGACTTCCCGCTGGAGGGCAGGCCGCTCGCCGAGTGGTTCGCCGACGTCGACGCCGGGCCGGGCGCGTTCCTGGACGCGCTGGCGCGCAGCACCCTGGTCCGGCCGGGCAGGCCCGACCGCAGCCCGCTGCTGCGCGGCCTCATCGGCGAGAAGGGCCGGATGTTCCGCATCTTCACCGACGACGAGGTGGCGGTGCTGCGGCGGTGGATCGCCGGCCTGTCGCCGGACGGGTCGGCCCCGGGCGCCGCCGGGCACGAACGGCTGCACCGCGCGCAGCGGTCGTGGCACCGCCCCGACGACCCGCCCACCGCCGCGCCCACCACGACCGGGGACGACGATTTCGGCAGGCCACCGGCCCGCGAGGCGTACCGCGCGCTGCTCAGCCGCGACGACTCCCCCGGCCTGCGCCGGTACGCGCACGACTACGTGACCCGCTGGCTGGCCCGCTCCGCCTACGGCCTCGACCGGGCCCGGCGGGCGCTGCCGCCGCGCTGGGACCCCGAGACCGGGTTGCGCGGCTGGCTCGCCGCCGAGCACGACCGGCACGCCGCCGAGCACGACGCGGGCGAGCCCCGGCTGCCCACCCGCGAGGAGCTGGTCGACTCGACCCTCCAGCTCGCCCCGCTGATCATGATCGACGGCGGCTGGCTCCAGGGGTTCACCGACCACCAGCTCGCCTCCTCCCCCACCGGGCAGTTCCTGTTCCAGACCTACTGGGACGAGCTGGGCAACGGCGTGTGGGAGCTGAACCACCCGAAGATCTACCGCGACCTGCTCCGCCAGATGGGCGTCGACCTGCCGCCGACGGACTCGCCGGGGTTCAGCGCCCACCCCGGGTTCCACGACGAGTCGTTCGAGCTGCCGGTGTACTGGCTGTGCATCTCCCGGTTCCCGCGCACGTTCCAGCCCGAGATCCTGGGCCTGAACCTCGCGATGGAGCTGTCCGGGGTCGGTGGCAGCTACCGGGACGCCCGGGTCGGCCTGCTGCACCACGGGTTCAGCACGCAGTTCGTCGACCTGCACAACACCATCGACAACGTCTCCACCGGGCACTCCGCCTGGGCGGTCGACGCCATCGACAGCTACCTGGCCGAGCAGCCCCGCGACGACGGCGAGGTGTGGCGCCGCATCCGGGTCGGCTACCGGTCGCTCAACCCGCCCGAGGGCGTCGCGGCCTCCCTCTACAGCACCCTGAAGACCCGTACCGCACGGTACGCCCGGCGATGAGGAGCCGATCCGCGTGGCCACCGCAGCACTCGGTATCTCCGCCTTCTACCACGACAGCGCGGCGGCGCTGGTCGACGCCGGCGGCGTCGTGGCGGCCGCCCAGCAGGAGCGGTTCAGCAGGCGCAGGCACGACTCCGCGTTCCCGGACCTGGCCGTCCGGTACTGCCTGGAGGAGGCCGGCGCGAAGCTGGACGACCTGGACGCCATCGCCTACTACGAGGACCCCCGGCTGAAGTTCCGCCGCGTCCTGTCGACCTTCGTCGCCACCGCGCCCGGGGCGTGGCGCGCCTTCCGCGACGTCGTGCCGGCCTGGCTCGCGTGGAAGGCGAGGGCCGGCGCCGAGGTCCGCGAGCGGCTGCGGGAGCTGGACCTGGGCGCGCCGCCGCCGGTCCGGTACTACCGCCACCACGAGTCGCACGCCGCGTCCGCGTTCCTGCCCAGCCCGTACGCGTCGGCGGCCGTGCTGTGCGTGGACGGGGTCGGCGAGTGGGCGACCACGACGATCTGGCACGGCCGCGGCAACCGGGTCGAGCCAGTGGCCGAGCTGCGCTTCCCGCACTCCCTGGGCATGCTGTACTCGGCGTTCACCTACTTCTGCGGGTTCAAGGTCGACTCCGGCGAGTACAAGCTGATGGGCCTCGCCCCGTACGGCAGGCCCACCTACGCGCCGCTGATCCGGGAGCGGCTGGTCGACGTCAAGCCCGACGGCTCGTTCCGCCTGGACACCTCGATGTTCGAGTTCCTGCGCGGCCAGGTGATGACCGGGCGGGCGTTCGAGGAGCTGTTCGGCGGGCCGCGCCGGGAGCCGGAGGGCCCGCTCACCGAGCGCGAGTTCGACCTCGCCGCCTCGGTGCAGCAGGTGACCGAGGAGGTCATGCTCGGCCTGGCGCGGACCGCGCGGGAGCGCACCGGCGAGGCGAACCTGTGCCTGGCCGGCGGTGTCGCGCTGAACTGCGTCGCCAACGGCAAGATCGTGGAGCGGGCGCTGTTCGACGACGTGTGGGTCCAGCCCGCGGCGGGCGACGCCGGTGGCGCGCTGGGCGCGGCGCTGCTGGCCGCCGACCCGCCCCGCGACCACGTCCGCGCGGGCCGGGACGCGATGCGCGGCGCCCGGCTGGGCCCCTCCTACGGCGACGAGGAGATCCGCGCCTACCTGGACGCGCACGGCCTGCCGCACCGGCGGCTGACCGAGGCCGAGCTGTCCGACGAGGTCGCCGGGCTGCTCGCGGGCGGCAAGGTGGTCGGCTGGTTCCAGGGCCGCATGGAGTTCGGGCCGCGCGCCCTGGGGTCGCGCTCGATCCTGGGCGACGCCCGCGACCCCCGAATGCAGTCGGCGATGAACCTGAAGATCAAGTTCCGCGAGTCGTTCCGGCCGTTCGCGCCGGTCGTGCTCGCCGAGGACGCCACCGAGTACTTCCGGCTGCGCGGGTCGAGCCCGTACATGCTGGTCGTCGCGCAGGTCGCCGAGGCGCAGCGGCTGCCGGTCCCGGACGACGCCGGCGCGAGCGGGCTGGACCTGCTGCGCGTCGCGCGGTCGACGATCCCCGCGGTGACCCACGTCGACCACTCCGCCAGGGTGCAGACCGTCACCGCGGACACCGACCCGAAGCTGCACCGGCTGCTGACCGGCTTCAAGGCCCGGACCGGCTGCCCGGTGCTGGTGAACACCTCGTTCAACGTGCGCGGGGAGCCCATCGTGGCCACCCCGGAGGACGCCTACCGGTGCTTCATGCGCACCGACATCGACGCGCTGGCCCTCGGCAACACCCTGCTGCTCAAGGACGAGCAGCCGGAGTGGCGCGAGGAGCGCGACTGGCGCGACGAGATCCCGCTCGACTGACCCCGGGTACCGCAGGAGGAGATCGTGATGGTGGTGGTGCGCCGCGTCGTCGTGCCGGCGGTGCTGCTGGTGGTGTACCTGCTCGTGGTCACGCCGATCGCCGTGGTGGCCCGGCTGCTGGGCGACCCGCTGCGGCGGCGACCCGACCGCGCGGCCACCAGCTACTGGACCGACCTGCGGTGACGCCGGTTCGGTGTGCCGAACGCCCCGCGTTCACCGTCAGTGGTCCCCCCGGCGCCCGAGGGGCGGTCGGAGCAGGCCCGCGACCTCCGGCAGCAGGTACCCGGCCATCGCCAGGACGAAGCCGCCGGACAGCGCGATCAGCGGCGGCACGGCCGGTTCCACCGCCGCGCCCACCGCGAACACCACCGCCCGCCCGATCGTCCAGCCGGTGACCGGGCCCTCGCCGCGGAAGCACCCGCACGGCGCGCCGGGACGCCGCTTCCGCAGGCGCACCAGGTGAACCGCGAACGCCGCGTAGAGGACGGCGACCGCGTACGGCGTCACCACCACCGACGCGGCGACCACCAGCTCCAGCGCGGCGAGCGCCCGCCTGCCGCGCAGGTGGCCGAGCGCGGCGAACACCAGCAGCAGGGCACCTCCCACGGCGAACACGGGTTCAAACCTATCCGCGCCGCACGGCTTCGGGGAGACCACCGGGCGGTCCGGGCGAGCTGGTGAGCGCCGTCACGGGTGTTCTAGCGTCCCCGCCGTGACCGCCGAACAGAGCCTGGACCTCGTGTCGCCCGGAGGGGACCGCGTCGTCGTCACGCTGCCCGCGACCGCGCCGGTGTCCAGCGTCGCGACGGCCGTGCGGTTCGCCGGCGGCTCCTACGGCACCGGCTTCCAGATCGGTCCGCGCGGCTACCACGAG
>NZ_JBHWIE010000410.1:0-5889 GCF_042732085.1 Actinosynnema sp. NPDC059797 | reverse complement strand
CTACACCGCCGTGCTGTACCACGCCGATGAGAACTAATTCGCCCAGTCCGAGGACTCCTTCATCGGCGACACCAACCCCAACGTGCGGCGGGCGTTCGAGATCGCGGGCGGGATCGGCGCCAAGGGGCAGACGGCCCGCGTCGCCCCGTTCACCCCGGACTGGAACGTGGCCATCAACCAGGGCTCCTTCGCCACCATCACCTGCCCGGCGTGGATGCTCGCCCAGATCCGGGAGATCGGCGGCGAGGCCGGTGCGGGCAAGTGGGACGTCACCGCGGTGCCCGGCGGCGGCGGCAACTGGGGCGGCTCCCACCTCGTGGTGCCGGCGCAGGGCGCCCACCAGCGCGAGTCCTACCAGCTCGCCGAGTGGCTGACCGCGCCCGAGCAGCAGAAGAGGCTGTTCGTCGAGGCCGGCATCCTGCCCAGCGAGCCCGCCGCCTACCAGGACCCCGCCGTGCTCGGGCACACCGACGCCTACTTCAGCGGCGCCCCGGTCGGCGAGCTGTTCGCCGCCTCCTCGGACACCGTGCGGCCCAACTACCGGGGGTTGCGCGACGCCGACGTGCGACCGGTGTTCGGCCAGGCCCTCGGCCGGGTGGAGAACGGCAGGCAGGCCGTCGACCAGGCGTGGGCCGAGGCGGTCGCGGAAGCCCGGAAGCTCGTGGGCTGACCCGTGTCGCTCGCCCGACTGGACCGCCGGGTCACGCCCTACCTGCTCGTCGCGCCGTTCTTCGTGCTGTTCGGCGTGTTCGGGTTCTACCCGCTGGCGCGCACCGCGTGGATGTCGCTGCACGACTGGGACCTGCTCGACGGGCCCACCGCGTTCACCGGGTGGGCCAACTACGCCGCGCTGCTCACCGACCCGCACTTCTACAACGCGCTGGGCAACACGACGAGCATCTTCGTGGTCGCCACCGTGCCGCAACTGCTGGCGGCGCTGGGCGTCGCCGCCCTGCTGGACCGGCCGCTGCGCGGCAGCGCGGTGTGGCGCGCGGTGGTGCTGCTGCCCAACGTGGTGCCGGTGGTGGCGGTCGCCCTGGTGTTCAGCCAGCTGTTCGGCCGCGACCAGGGCCTGGTCAACTGGGCCCTGGCCGGCCTGGGCGTCGAGGCGGTGGACTGGCGGGCGCGGCCCTGGTCGGCGCACCTGGGCGTGGCCGTGATGGTGGTCTGGCGCTGGACCGGCTACAACGCGCTGCTGTACCTGGCCGCGATGCAGGCGGTGCCGCGCGAGCTGCACGAGGCGGCCGAGCTGGACGGCGCCTCCCGGTGGCGGGCGTTCTGGTCGGTGACCCTGCCGTCGATCCGGCCGACGGTGCTGTTCACCGTGGTGGTGTCCACCATCGGGGGCTTCCAGCTGTTCACCGAGCCGCTGCTGTTCGGCGGCACCGCCGCCGGCGGCGACGACCGGCAGTTCCAGACGCTGGTGATGTACCTGTACGAGGCCGGGTTCCAGCGCTTCGACGCGGGCTACGCGGCCGCGGTGTCGTGGGTGCTGTTCGCGCTGTGCGCGGTGCTCGCGCTGGTCAACGCCGCGCTGCTGCGCCGCGTCGTGCGGGAGGGGTGAGGGGTGCGGCGCACCCGTGGTCGCCTGGCCCTCGCGGCGCTGCTGGTGGTCGTGGCGGCCTCGCTGTTCCCGCTTTACTGGTCGGTGGTCGTGGCCTCCCACGACAACGCCGGCATCTCGGCCCGCGTCCCGCCCCTGCTGCCCGGCGGCGAGTTCGCGGACAACGCGCGCGAGGTGTTCGAGGCGGTGGACTTCTGGTTGGCGCTGCGCAACTCCGCGGTCGTGGCCTGCGCGGTCACCGCGTCGAACGTGCTGCTGTCGACCCTGGCCGGGTTCGCCTTCGCCCGCCTGCGCTTCCGGGGCCGCGACGCGCTGTTCGCCGTGGTGGTGGGGTCGGTGCTGATGCCGGTGCAGCTGGGCGTGGTGCCGCTGTTCGTGCTGGTGGGGGAGCTGGGCTGGTACGGGAGGCTGGAGGCGGTCATCGTGCCGGGGCTGATGAGCGCGTTCAGCGTGTTCTGGATGCGCCAGGCCTGCCGGGAGGCGGTGCCCGAGGTCCTGGTCGACGCCGCGCGCGTCGACGGGTGCTCGCTGGTGCGCGCCTACTGGCACGTGGCGCTGCCCGCGCTGCGCCCGCACGCGACCGTGCTGGCCATGCTGACGTTCCTGGCGTCCTGGAACGACTTCTTCTGGCCGCTGGTGGTGCTGGACCCGAACGAGACGCCGACGGTGCAGGTGGCGCTGTCGCGCCTGGCCGGCGGCTACTACACCGACTACCCGCTGGTGCTCACCGGCGCGGTGCTGGGCACGCTGCCGGTGGTGGTGCTGTTCGCGCTGCTGGCCCGGCGGATCGTGAGCGGGGTCATGCGGGGCCCGGTCAACGGGTGACCGCCGGCCGCGGTCGGGCTCGCGACGGGGCCCGGGACCGGGTCGGCGGGACCCGGCCCCAATGCGAACCCGGACCCGGACCACGACGGGCCCGAGGGCCGGTCACCCGCGCGGCGCGTCCGCCAGCACGCCGCTGACGTTGAGCAGTTGCAGGCAGTTCGGCGCCTGCCGCCCGCTGGCCGGGGTGCCGGGCCGGGCGCAGGTGACGGTCGCGCTGACGCTGTTGTTCTCCGGCACGTCGATCGGCGTCACCCAGTGGTAGTCCTGGTTGCGGTAGGTCTCCAGCGCGATGGTGGTCACCGTGCGCTCGCCGAAGGCGATCGTCAGCACGCCCTCGTCGCCCTGGTGGTTGGCCAGCACGAGGTCGGTGATGCGGAAGACCTTCCCGGCGGGCACGACGTAGCTGCCGGTGCCCTGGTCGCCGGTGTTGGTGCGGACCTCGATGGTGTTGGACAGCTGCTCGCCGCCGCCGACGGCGTTGCCCTGACCCGGCTGCCCAGGCTGCCCCTGCTGTTGCTGCTGACCACCCGGGGGCTGCTCGCCGGCCTGCTGCTGCGCGGGCGGCTGCTGCGCGGCGGCGGCCTGCTGCTCGCCCGCCTCGACCAGTTCCTCGGCCCGGTCGTCGGCGGCCTCGCGGGCGGCGCTCTGCACGGCCGGGCGCACCAGCACCAGCCACGCCAGCAGCAGGGCCAGCAGTAGCGCCAGCAACGCCAGCAGCCACTTCGGGAACACGGGGAGCTGGATCAGCTCGCCCTCCAGCTCCTCGGCCTGCGGGGCCTCGCCGGAGGCGGGCACGGGGGTCGGCGTGGTGGACGCGGCGGTCAGCCGCACGGGCCAGGTCACCGGCGAGCCGAACCACAGCACCTTGCCGATGCGCACCCGGACCGGCAGCTCCACGCGCGTCCCGGGCTCGACGGCCTCGGGTCGCGCGGGCACGGTGGTGCGCAACTGGTCGTCGGACTCGGTCGCGACCAGGGCCACCGCGATCGGGGTGTTGCCCTCGTTGTGCACTTCGACGTGGTAGCGCGCGCTGCGCCAGGCACGGCGGCGCTCGGGCACCAGTTCCGCGCGCTGCTCCAGGAACGGCTGGACGACGACGGTGGTCTCGGACACCACCACCGACTCCGGGTGCTCGGCCGGCAGGACGCGCACGCCCAGCGGCACCTCGCCCGCGCGCACCTCCGGCGACCGGGGCGGCCGCAGCAGCACGGTCACCTGTTCGGACGTGCCGGGGTACAGCGAGAGCCGCGAGGGCTCGACCGAGGTCCACGGTGCGCACTCGCCCACCACCTCGAACTCGTACGCCTCGACTATGTCGCTGTCGTTGCGCACCGTCAGCTTGGTGATCGCCTCCGAACCGGGCGTGACAACCACGGTCGGGAGACCGAATTCGGTCGTTGTGGTCACCGCTCGAACGGTAGGCAGCGCCGAACCCGTTGCGGCAGGGAGAAAAGGGCACACCGGGGGCAAACAAGTGCACCGGCGGCCCCCACGTCCCCCGCGACCCGCCGCACGTGCGGAGGATGGCAGCACGGGGACCGCCGGGGCGGTCCGGTTCTTGGTCAGGGGAGGCGGTCATGACGAGGATCCCGGTCGCGGTGTACGCCGAGGACCCGGTGCTGCGCACGGGTGTCACGCACCAGTTGCGCCCGCGCCCAGAGGTCGAGGTGCTCGAACCGCGCGAGCACGAGCGCGCGCGGGTGTCCCTGGTCGTGGTCGACGAGGTCGACGCCGCGGCGGCGTCGCTGCTGCGCCGGTTGCGGCGCTCGTCGGACACGCGGACCGGCGTCGTGGTCGGCCGCTTCGACCAGGACGCGTTGCAGACCACCATCGACTGCGGGGTGGCGGCGGTGGTCCGCCGCGCCGAGGCCGACCAGGACCGCCTGGTGGCCACCGCGGTCGCGCTGGCCAAGGGCGAGGCGGTGCTGCCGGGCGACCTGCTCGGCCGGCTGCTGGACCACGTGAGCCGGTTGCAGCGCAGCGTCCTGGACCCGAACGGGCCGACGCTGTCCACTTTGACCACTCGCGAGGCGGACATGCTGCGGCTGGTGTCGGAGGGGTACGACACCGGCGAGATCGCCACGCGCATGTCGTTCTCCGAGCGCACCGTGAAGAACGTGCTGCACGAGGTGACCACCCGCCTCCAGTTGCGCAACCGGGCCCACGCCGTGGGCTACGTGATGCGCCACGGCCTCATCTGAGGCCCTGCCCCCGGGGCGCCCGTTGCCCGAACGTCCCGGGGATCTTCCCGGACCCTGCCCGACCGGACCTCCCGGGCGCGTGCCGCACGCGGCCACGATCGCCTGCGACAGACCGGTGACCGGAGGTGGAACCTTGTCCAGAAGGTCGCGTACCCGCACCCTCGCCGCGCTCGCGGCGGTCGTGGTGGCGTGCGGGGTGATCGCGGTGGTGCGTGGCGTCACCGGTCCGCTCGAAGCGTCCGGCCAGCCGGGGGAGCCGGTGGTCGGCCGCATCGCGTTCGCGGGCACCGAGCACCGCAGCCTCGGCTACGCGGTCGACCCGCAACCGGACCGGCTCGGCCCGACCCAGCCCGTGATGGGCGACGGGCCGGCCCACTTCGACGACCACGTGTCCGCCCGCGGCGACCTGGTGGTGTTCACCAGCCTGCGCGACGAGCCGCGGCCCCAGGTGTACGTGCGCGGCGCGGGCGGCGCGGTGCGCAAGCTGACCGAGGGGCACGACGCGGGGCACCCGCAGCTGTCGCCCGACCTGCGGAGCGTGGTGTTCGACTCGCGCGGCGACCTGTGGGTGGTCGGCGTGACCGGCGGCGAGCCGCGGCGGCTCACCGACACCGGCGCGGACGAGTCGTGGCCGACGTTCTCCCCGGACGGCGCGGAGGTCGCCTACTCCACCGACCGCGACGGCGGCCGCGAGGTCTACCGGCGACCCGTGGCGGGCGGGCCGGAGACCCGGGTGACCGACGAGCCGGACGGCGACGCCGGCGAGCCCGCGTGGAACCCGGTCGACGGCCGCATCGCCTACACGCTGTGGGTGGGCGACGTGCCGCGGGTGCGCGTGCTGACCGGGACCGGGACGGGCGTCGGCACGCCGCTGCTGGGCGGCGACCAGGCCCAGTGGCGCGGCCACTGGCCCGCGTGGCTGCCGGACGGCTCGCGCCTGCTGTTCCTGAGCCTCGACCAGACCTGCTCCTGCCCGGCCGACCCGAACGCGGTGAAGGTCTACCGCGCCGACACCGCGCCCGGCCTGCCGCTGACCGCGCCGCCCGACCTGCTGCTGGGCGAGGACCGGCGCCTCAGCTCGCCGAGCTGGCAGGTCGACGGCTCCGGGCCGCGGCTGCTGGTCTCCCGCACCAGCGCCCCGACGTGGTTCACCGCCACCCTCCAGGACATCCGCCCGGACGGCTCGGACCCGCGCGACCTGGGCGTGACCGTGCTGCGCGAGGACCCCGAGGCGGTCAACGACCCCAGGCTGCTGTTCCGGCCCCGCCCCGGGTTCGACCCGTGGGCGCACCGCCAGTC
>NZ_JBHWIE010000409.1:0-5903 GCF_042732085.1 Actinosynnema sp. NPDC059797 | reverse complement strand
GGCACCAGTGCGCGATCAAACACGCGAGGTCCGCCGACCCCGACCCGGTGAGCGCGGCGAGGCCGGTGGCGCGGCCGAGTTCGCGGTAGTCCGGGATCGAGTCGACCGCCGCCCGGTAGGCGAAGGCCAGCGTCACGCGCACCTCCGGCGACGGCGGCCCGCCGGGTTCGGCCAGCGCCCGTTCCAGCCAGTCGATGGTCTCCGCGAGGTGCGCGCGCACGCCGAACACCTCGTGCCAGGCGAACAGCGCGATGCCCAGCGAGCCGTAGGCGGCGGGCGCGCCCGGGCTGCCCGACGGGGTCCGCCGCGCCAGGTCGCGCAGCGCCTCCACCCCCGCCGCGAACAGCCCGCGGTCCCGCTGCGCCGCCCCGCGCGCCGCGGTGGCCTCCCCCAGCCCGGCCGACGCCGGCGGATCCCACCACCCGGGCGGCCGCGCCGGGTCCGGGTCCGGTGCGGCACCCGCCGCGATCCCCAGCGCCGCCTCCACCGCCGTCACCCGCTCGTGCAGCGGGTGCCCGCCGAGGCGGTCCCGCAGCTCCCGCACCCGCGCCAGCACGTCGGGCAGGCGGTCCTGCCGCCCGGTGCGCAACGCGCGCGCCGCGACCGCCGCACCGAGCTGGGCCAGCAGGACCGGGTACCCGCCCGCGTCGGCCGGGACCTCGTCGAGCACCTCGTCCAGCACGTCCACCGCCGCGTCCAGGTCGGCCCGCGCGCCCGCCCGCCCGTGGCGGGCCAGCAGCGCGGTGCTCAGGGCCACCAGGTGGGGCAGCCGGTCGCGCACGTCGGCCCCGGCCGGGGCGGACCGCAGCCCGGCCACGGCCGCGTCCAGGTCGCCGTCGCCGCGCACGGCCGCCAGCCACGACCGCACCAGCGCCGCCGCGCCGGACAGCGCCTCCCGGTCGGCCGGCCCGGGGTAGCGCCGCCCGGCCCGCTCCAGGAGGTTGAGCGCGCGGGCGCAGCGGGTCGGGTCGCCCAGGCCGAGCTGCGCGCCCTCCACCACCAGCACCGCGTACGCGCCGACCCGCTCGAGGTGCTCGGGGGCGCCGTCGGCGGTCGCCACGACCACGCGTTCGAGCAGCTCCAGCGCGCGGCCCAGGGCGCCGGGGTCGCCGGTGGACCGGGCGTGCCCGCCGAGCGCCACGCCGGTGCGGAACAGGACCTCCTGCTTGAGCCCGTCGTGGTCGGGGACCTCGTCGAGGTCGGTCAGCACCGCGCCCAGGGCCCTCGCCGCCCGCGCGGTCTCGACCGCCTCGGCCGCGGGCGACGCGGGCCGGTCGCGGGACAGCAGGTCGCTCAGCGCGGCGCCGAGCAGCAGGTTCAGGTCGCGCCGCGTGCGCCGGTCGGACGTGCCCAGCGCCAGCGCCTTCTCCGCGTCGGCCACCACGCGGCGCAGCTCCTCCGCGTCGCCCAGCGCGCCGGCCCGCGCGGCCCGCGCCCGGCACGCGTTGACCAGCGCCTCGACCCGCGCCTCCTGGTCGTCCGGCTCGAACAGCGCCTGGGCCTCGTCGCCGGCCGCCGCCGACGCGGCCAGGTCGGCGAGCCTGCGCTCGGCGTCGCCCTGGACGCCCGCCCGCCGGAGCAGGGCGTCCCCGAGGACCGCCAGGTGGTGGGCCCGCGGCCCGCCGTCCGCGCGGGCGAGCGCGACCACCTCGCCCTGCCAGCGGGCCCAGCCGTCCAGGTCCGCCGGCGCCCCGGTGCGGGCCGCGCGGTGGCGGAACAGCACGCTCAGCGCGTCCACGGCGTCGAAGTCCTCGCGGAACGCCGAACCGCGCTCGGTCAGCGCGTCGGACAGGCCCGCCCACACCCGGTCCACCTCGCCGTCCAGGCCTGGCGGCGGCGTCCCCAGCAGGGTCTGCCGGGCGACCACGATGCCGTGCAGCACCTCGGCGTACCGCTCGGGTCGCCCGTCGGGCCAGTGCGGTCCGGCCCGGCGCAGCAGGTCCGCGGCCCGCGCCAGGTCCTCGGCGTGCCGCGGGTCGACCGGGTGGGTGCGGTCGGCGCGCACGAAGTGGCAGTAGGCCGCGTGGGCCAGGCGCTCGGGCAGGTCCGGGTTGCCCCGCCCGTCGAGGTCCGGCACCATCGCCGCGTACTCGGCGATCACCTCGTCCAGGTCGGTGTCGGGCAGTTCCTCAGCACCCATGACCGGATTGTGGGCGGGCGCGGCGGCCTCCGGGCCCGATGGCCACGTTCTGGCGCGGAGTTGACCAGTGCCCGACGCGCCGCGCGTCAACCACCTTGCGGGAACAGCACGTCGCGGATACGGGCGCGCAACCGGTGCGCGCCCGCGGGCAGGGGCCGCGAGGCGAGCAGCCTGCCGAAGCGGGCCAGGTCGGCCCGGATCGTGGCCGAGTCGACCAGCACCAGGTCGTCCAGCAGCCCGGCGAGCAGCTCGCAGCCGTGCTCCAGCTCGCCCGCCGCGGCGTGCGCCAGCGCCCGCCGCAGCCCGAACCGGGTGCGCGAGCGCACCGCGTGCGCGCCGATCAGCGGCACCTGCGCGTCGAGCAGCTCGGCGGCCTCGCGGGCGCGGCCCAGGTCGTAGACCGACCACGCGCGCGTGACCGCCACCGGGTCGGGCAGGCTGGTGCTGCCCAGCAGCGGCGGGCCGGGCGGCGCGGCGCGCTGGAGTTCGGCGGCCCGCTCCAGGGCCTGGCCGAACCGCACGTCCTCGCCCGCCAGGGCGTACCCCTGCGCCTCGCGCTGCGCCGCCAGCGACCGGACCGCCGCGGACATCGCCGGGTCGTCCTGCGCCCGCTGGGCCAGCAGCACCGCCTGCCGCGCGTCGTTGCGGTACAGCGCGAACTCCGCCTGCCGCACCAGCGCGTAGGTGGCCAGCTCCCGGTCACCGCCGCGCGCGGCGCAGCGCACCGCCTCGTCGGTCAACCGCACGGCCTGCTCCTCGTCGCCCGCCTCCTGCGCCATCCAGCCCGCGTACTCGGCGAACCGCGCGGCCAGCCGCCACAGCCCGTCGCGCAGGTCCGGTTCGCGGGTCGAGCCGGCCATGGCGCGCAGCACGTCCACCTGCGGGACCAGGCCGGGCAGCACGGCGCGCGGGCTGGCCCGGTGCCCCAGGGTCCGGTGCTGGGCGAAGAAGCCGACGAACAGGTCGAACGCGGTGCCGTCCGCGCGCACCGACACCCCGGGCGGCTCCGGCTCGGCGGGCGCCTGCCGCGCGGCCCGGCGGCTCGGCCGGGCCAGCGCCACGAGCGCGCCACCGGCGTCCAGGGCCTCGTCGCAGGACTTGGCCAGGTCCGGGTTCGCGGAGGCCAGGCCGTTCTCCACCTTGCTGAGGTACCCGCGGCTGTAGTGCACGAGCCTGGACAGGCCGGACAGCGACAGCCCCCGTTCGACGCGCAGCCGGCGCAGTTGGGCGGCGAACGTGTCGTGCATGGCGACCACCCCCTTTCGCGCAGTGTCGCCGAGAGGGGGGTTCGTGTCCCCGCATGTCCGGGAACTGTCCCGTTTTCGCCCGGCTCGGGGTGTGGTCCCGGTGGTTCCATGAAGTCCATGGCAACGGATCGTGACGGCGAGTCGGCTGGTGTGGTCGTGGTGTGGCAGCGGTTGGCGACGAGCGTCGTGCACAGCTCCCCGTGGTTCGAGGTGCACCGGGACGCGGTGGTCCGACCCGACGGCGGGCACGACACCTACCACCACGTGGTGGCGCCGGGTTCGGTGACCGTGCTGGCGCTGGACGACGACGACCGCGTGGTGCTGACCCGGCAGTGGATCTACACGCACGGCGGCACGGAGTGGCGGCTGCCCGGCGGCGGCGTGGACGCCGGGGACGCGGACCCCGAGGGCGCCGCTCGGCGCGAGCTGGCCGAGGAGACCGGGCTGCGGGCGGCGAACTGGTCGCGGATCGGCCGGGTGCACGGCGCGGACAGCCTGAGCAACCACGTCGACCACGTGTTCCTGGCGACCGGGTTGTCCCAGGGCGGGACCGCGCTCGGCCCCGGCGAGGGCGACCTGCGGGTCCACCGGCTCCCGTTCGACGACGCGGTGGACCTGGTGCTGCGCGGTCAACTGCCGCACGCGGGCAGCTCGTACGCCCTGCTGTCCACCGCCCTGCGGCGCACCGGCGGCCGGGTGTTTCCGGGGCAAGGCTGAAACAGGAAACCCGTTCCGACCCGGAAATCGACGGCGCATTCTCGTGTTGTCAACGAGAACCAGCGCCGAACCGGAACACCGGAACGGGCCCCGCGGCGGGCACGCCGCGGCCTCCACCCGGAGCGGGAATTCGAGATCGGGCAGAGCCGTGCCCCACCGGCATTCACCCGGCGGGCCGCCGTGCGCCTGATCGTCGAATTCTTCGCGGATGCCCGGTTTTCACCGTCACGAGCTGACGGTCGTTCGACGCGGTTCCCCGGAAGCGGAGGGAGGTGTCCCGTGGAACCGCACCTGATCATCGTCCTGCTGACCGCCCTGTTGGCCGCGCTGTAGTCGGCCCGGTCCCGCGTCATCCCCGGGGGGTGTGACGCGGGACCTCCTCACCCCGCCGTCGCGCCGTCCCGCCACTGCACGCCGTAACCGCGTCCCTCCCGGGGGTGCGGGAAGTCGACCTCGACCTCGCCGATCTCGTTCACCGCGAGCCGGTCGTCGCCGGGGGTGAGGTCGTCGGCGTCCCGGTGGAACGCGCCGTCGACCCGCCAGACGTCCGCGGGTCCGCCGTCGCGGGGGAACCTGACCACCAGCCGGAACCGCTCGCACCGGCGCTCGGGCCAGAACACGTAGGTGGGCTTCATCGGCTGCCCGACCGGCACCCGCACCTCCAGGGCGAACTGGTGGCGCTCGCCGGCGCCGAGCGGGCGCGGCAGCCGGAGGGTCAGCATGAACCGGCGGGGCGAGGGCCGCCGCATCCGCACCAGCTCGACACCCTGCACGACCTGCACGTCCAGGTCACCGGGCAGGCCGTCGCCGGTGGCGGGCGGCAGCGAGATCGACCAGGTGACCTCGTCCACGCCGTCGCGGTCGGCCACCACGGTCCGGCGCTCGAGGCACGTGGGCGTCACCCCGTCCAGGCGGAGCAGCGCGTCGAACTCGGCCACGTGGTACGGGTCGTCGTCACCTTCCGATCGCGCCGGGGCCCGGTCGCGGCTCAGCGCCGCCTCGACCAGGCGCGCCAGGCCGACGTTGATGCGCCGGCGGATGGTGCGCGGGCCGCGGTCCTGGCGCGCGGCGAGCCACTCGATGCGGTCGGCGAGGAAGCGGTGCTGCGCCTCCTCGTGCAGGGCGAGCGGCGCCACGACCATGAGGCGGAGGTCGGTCGGGAAGCCCTCCACTATCCCGTCGACCCAGGCGCGGAACTTCGTGCGCACCGTCTCCGGGTCGTCGTCGCCGTCGATGCCGCACACCTGGCGCAGGGCCGGCCCGATCTGCCTGTCGATACCGGGCGCCTGCGCGCCCTGCCCCCGGCACAGCGCCTGCAATTCGTTGGTCAGCTGCACTGGCGAAACGCTCATGGACCCTCCGCGCGCACCGAGGCCGGCAGATTCCGGGCGAACACCGCCGCAAGATCCCACGAGGAAATTGCCCGCGATGTCGGCTGCATGTATACCACCTCGGACATCGCTGACCGCAGCAGTGTGTTACGCCGTTCGGACAACGGTTCGATATCCGCAATCCTGCGGTATCTCGGGTGGATCACCGAGCTGGTTTGTCGGTTTATCCATTCGCGAGTAGCGCTCGGGAAGGGCGGTGCGGCGAAGCGGAGGACAGCGGCGGAGGGTGGCGGCCGCCGGTGTCGCCCTCCGCCGCCGCCCAAGAGGCGGTCGCTCCCGGGCGACCGAGGCCCAGGGCCGCCCCACCCCAGGGCGGCCGACCCTGCGGCGACCCGACCCCGGGGCGGCCCCACCCCCGGGGGGTCGGGCCCGGGCGCCCCCCCCCCCCGCACACCGCCCGCGGCAGCC
>NZ_JBHWIE010000408.1:0-5904 GCF_042732085.1 Actinosynnema sp. NPDC059797 | reverse complement strand
CTCGTCAAGGGGTCCGAAGGGCGTGGACCCCTTGACAAGCGCGGTTGGGCTGCGCCCAGGCCATACGGGGAGACCACGAGCTGGGCGGGGTGTGTCAGGCTCGCATGACCGTGGCGATGGGGATCCTCGCCGCGCGCAGGGCGGGGATGAGGCCGCCCAGGATGCCGGCCACCAGGCCCGCGATGACGCCTGCCACGCCTGCCTGCCAGGGGAACTGGACGTCGGTCAGGGAGGGGAAGCGCGAGCTGAAGAGGGTGCCTGCCGCTTGCAGGGCCAGTGCGCCGGTGCCGATGGCCAGGGCCGCGGTCAGGAGGCCGGTCAGGAGGGTTTCCGCCAGGACTATGCCCGCCAGGAGCAGGCGGGGTGTGCCCACGGCTCGGCGCAGGGCGAATTCCTCCACGCGTTCGCCCACCGTCGCCAGGCCCACGTTGAGGATGCCGGCCACGCCGATGAGGAGGACGAGGGCGGCCATGCCCAGGAAGATCCAGCGCATCAGGGCCAGTTGGGTGGACATGCGCTCGAGGGTCTCGACCCTGCTGGTGGAGATGGCTTCCTCGCGGGTGCCGGAGGCCACGAGCCTGGCCCGGAGGGTGTGCTCGACCTCGGTGGCGGTCGGGGCGATGAGGACTTGGAGGCCCGGGCCGTTCCGGGAGTCGGACATGTCGGCGGCGGGGAGCCAGTTGAGGAGTTCGTCGGTGCGGACGTAGGCGGTGGGGCGGAAGCCGCCGTCGTCCACCACGCCGATGAACTGGGGCGTGGGGTTCCTGGCGGCCCCGGCCAGGCGCATCTCCGCCGGGACGTGGTGGCGGGTGAAGGCTTCGGCCGCGTGGTGGTTGAGGACCAGCCTCGGTGACAGGGACGGGGTGCCGGTGAAGTCCAGCCAGCTGCCCTGGGTGGGGCGGAAGGGGCGGAACTGGCGGACGTCGCCGGTCAGGCCCACCAGTTCCAGTTCGACGGCCTGGCCCGGCGGGTCGTCGGCGTTCCCGTCGTCCACGGGGCGGCAACCGTTGGCGTCGCAGGTCATCATGGGGCCGTAGCCGGGTTCGTCGATGGGGCCGCCGCCCTCGTTGACGGGTTTCACGCCCGGTTCGCCGATGATGGCCCTCGTGGAGGTCATGGCCACGGCGTCGGTGCGGTCGCGGAGGACCTCCAGGGCCACCGGGACCGTCCGGCCCTCCGGGGACAGGTACATCTGGAGGGTCCCGTCCTTGCCCTGCTGGAGTTCCACGTCCTCCAGCATGGCGCGGTTGGCGATCACCGAGCCGGCTTGGACGGCCACCACCGCGAGGACGCCCATGAACAGGCTGATCATGGACAGGAACGTGCGCAGCTTGCGGGCCTTGATGCCCTGGCCGCCGATGATGAGGGACGACCTGAGCCGGCCCGAGAACCTGATCACGTGAGCACGCCCCCGGTGAGGCGGAAGGTGCGGCCCATCTTGGCGGCGTGGTCGACGTCGTGGGTGACCAGCACGAGGGCGCAGCCGTGGTCCGTGGTCCGGCGCAGGACCTCCACGACGAGGTTGCCCGTCTCGGTGTCGAGGGCGCCCGTGGGTTCGTCGGCGAGGATGATGCGGGGCTCCCGCACGAGGGCGCGGGCGATGGCCACCCGCTGCTGCTCGCCGCCGGAGAGCCTGGGTGGTTTGTGCTTGGCCAGGTGGGCGATGCCGACGCGGTCGAGGGCGGCCAGGACCTTCGCCCTGCGCTTGCGGCGGGGCAGCCAGCCCTGGCCGTTGACCAGGGCCATGGCCACGTTCTGCGCGGCGGTGAGGTGCTTGAGCAGGAAGAAGCGCTGGAACACGAAGCCGAACTCGGCGCTGCGCAGCGCGGCGGCCCGGCGTTCGGGCAGGCGGGTGATGTCCTGCTCCCCCAACAGGTACCGGCCGCCGTCCGGGCGGTCGAACAGGCCGATGAGGCTGAGCAGGGTGCTCTTGCCCGAGCCCGAGCGGCCCAGGATGGCGACGCTGTCGCCGCTGTGCACGGTCAGGTCCACGCCGGCCAGGATGGTGCGCGGTTCCTCCTGGCCCTTGAGCGTCTTGGTGATGCCCGTGAGGGTCAGCAGCGGGGTCACTCGCCGGCCGCCGGCGGCAGGTTCGGCCCGGGCACGGCCAGGGTCTCGTCGCCGGTGAGGCCGGACCTGATCTCGACGACCTTGCCGTCGGTCAGGCCGAGTTCGACGTCCTTGGTCTGCTTGGCGCCGTCGGGGCCCACGACGTCGACCTTGCCCTTGCCCTGGCCGCCGGCGACCGCCTCGATCGGGACGACGAGCGCGTCCTGCGCGGTCGCGGTGACCAGTTCGAGGGTGGCGGTCGCGCCGTTGATCAGCCGCACGTCGGCGGGCGCGGTGCAGACCAGGCGCAGGCCCGTCGGTTCCGAGGAGGGGGCGGGCGGGGCGTCCGGCAGCGGGGTGTCCGGCGGCGGGACGTCGGTGGTGGGTTCGGTCGGCGGGGGCGGCGCGGTGCCCTGCGGGAGGGCGGCGATGGTGCCCAGGAGGGCGCAGGCGAAGGGGCCGGGGCCGTTCTTGATCTGCGCCTGCACGGTGCCCTGCGCGGCGTCGGAGATCTGGTACGCCTGCGCGCCGTCGATGTCGGCGACGATGCCGTAGCCGGCGTACTTCGCCGAGGCGATGGGCATGCCCGCGGTGACGGTGGCGCGGTCGTCCACCAGGCGCCCGCCGAACGTCGCGCCGGCGGGCACGTCCACGTTGTTGGGCTTGCCCTGGTCCCACACGGTGGCGAACCGGGTCGGCTTGGTCGGCGTGCCGGTGGGCTCCGGGACGGTGAGGTAGCGCACCTGGCCCGCGACCGGCGAGGCGATGCCGAACACCGGGTTCATGGTGACCGTGCCGGTCAGGCTGACCTTGTTCGACAGGTCCTGCCTGGTCGGCTTGGCCGTGGTCTGCACGGTGTCGCGCGGCGCCAGGCCCGGGTTCAGCGGCTCGGACCCGGACGAGGTGCACGCGGCCGCGGTGAGCACCACCGCGGCCAGTCCGCACGCGCGGACGAAGGCGTTGTCCAACACCGGTCCCCCCAAAGCGATGGTCTCGCCAACTTACCGGTAAGACGCCGGTGGGGGTGTGCGGGTTGCCCGCTATTGCACGGCGTGCAGGTTGCCGTCCGCGCCCTCCACGCAGCGCGCGCTGCCCGCGCCGCCGGTGACGAACTCGGTGAGGCAGCGGCCGAACTGGTCGTGCGCCGCGGCGTTCGGGTGGAACGACTGCTGCGCCAGGTGGAGCCCGATGGCGTCGAGCCCGCCGTTGACGAGGGCGTTCGGGTCGACGGTGAGCCTGCGCTGCCACTCGCCGTCGGTGGTGGGGCCCTTGGTGCACGCCTCGCGGTTCTCCGTGGCGCGGGACAGGTCGAGGAACTTCACCCCGGCGCGGGACGCGACGCCGCGCAGCGCCTCGCTGAGCTGCGGCACGGCCACGGTGCGCCCGTACCCGGCGTCGGCCAGCCGCAGCGGGCAGCCCTGCGGGCCGTGCAGGATGCGGTCCATCCGCTCGGTCACCGGGGAGGCGTAAGAGGTCAGGACGAGGTCGTACTGGCCGTTGTCGTAGCCCGCGGTGCTCATGGCGGTGCGGACGTCGCGCAGCGCGTTCTCCACCTTCGGCGCCATCGCGGCCAGCCTGCCCGGCCACTCGCGCTCCAGCTCGGCGCGGCAGGAGGGGCCGAACGGGTTGGCCCACGCGATCACGCAGTCGACCATGGTGTCGGCGAACTCCGGGTCGTCGTTCGCGCCGACCTGGACCACGACGGTGGTCACCCGGAACTCGCGGGCGACGTCGATCAGCCGCCGGGCCTGCGAGCCCTCCGTGTAGTGCACGGTGTCGGCCAGCGAGACGTTCGCCGAGTCCGCGCCCGAGCAGGCCAGGTTGACCGTGCGGTCGGCCAGTCGGGTGCGGTGCACCATGGCGGCGGTGGAGCGGTGGCACCAGTTGCCGTTCTCGCCCTCGGTGCCGTCCTCGTAGGAGCCGGCGCCCTCGCCGGACATGGCGCTGTCGCCGAGGGAGACGACGGCGGTCGGCCGGTCGTCCACCGCGTCCGCGCTGAGGGGGATGGTGACCAGCGCGCCGCCGGTCAGGGCGAGGGCGCCGACCACGGCGGCCCAGAGCTTCCTCGACACGGCGGACCTCCAGGGCGCGATCGGTCGGTCAACCGACGGTAAGCGCTCGGTCACGGGGTGACAACAGGCCGTTCGGTTGGTCCTGCCGCCGGTTCGGCAGTCCGCAGGGGTGCTCCGCCCTTCGGCGGTCGGCGCGGGCCGGGTCCTTGCGACGCTGGGTGCCCGTCGTCGAGGAGGCCCCGTGCGCGCTCTCCTGGTTTCGCTGCTGCTGCTCGGTTCGCAGGTGGTGGGCGTGGCGCACGCCGCGGTGTTCACCGCCCGGGTCAACTTCTCCGACGCGGCCACCGCGCCGCCCGCGGGGTACTCGCGGGACTTCGGCGAGGCCTACGGCCCGCGCGGCGACGGGCAGACCTACGGCTGGGTGGCGCTGGGCACGACCACGCCGCTGTCGCTGGTCGGCAACGGGCGCAACCGCGGTGGCGGCGGCGACGTGCGGCTGGCGACGCTGGTGCACGCCCAGCTGCCCCCGTCGTCGCCGGGCGTGCCCACGCCGGGCGGCTGGGAGCTCGCCGTGCCCGCCGGGACCTACCGCGTGACGGTGTCGGTGGGCGACGCGGGCGCCGCCGTGGACAGCGCGCACTGGCTGAACGTCGAGGACCAGAACGCGGTGGCGGCGTTCACGCCGACCTCGACCGCCAAGCACGCCTCGGCGACGCGGGTGGTCGTGGTGACCGACGGGAGGCTGACGCTGTCGCCGCGCGGCGGTTCCAACACCAAGCTCAACCACGTCGACGTCGACGGGCTGCCGGACGGGTCGCCGTCGGTGCGGGCGGTGACGCCGGCGAACCTGGCGACCGGCGTGCCGCCGACCTCCAGCGCGGTGGCGGACCTGCGGCTGCCGTCGGGCGCGGTGGACCCGGCGACGCTGTCCTCGTCCACGGTGCGGCTGACCAGGGTGTCGGACGGGGCCGCGGTGCCCGCGAACGTGATCACCAGCGGGGGCGGCGACGTGGTCAACGTGTCGCCGCTCGCGCCGCTGGCGCCCTCGACGGCGTACCGGTTCTCGGTGACGGACGGGGTGCGGGACGTGGCGGGCGCCGCGTTCCGGCCGTTCTCGTCGGTGTTCACCACCGGGACCGGCGCGAGTGGCGGGCCGATCGCGTTCGAGCAGGTCTTCGGGGTGGCGACCGGCGCGCCGTTCACCAGCGTGGCGTTCGGGCCCGACGGCAGGCTGTACGCGGCGACGTTCACCGGGCAGCTCCGGCGCTACCCGGTCAACGCCGACGGGACGCTGGGCGCCGCGACGGTGATCGACACCGTGCGGGACCACGCGGTCGCGGCGGGGCTGCCGGGCGCGCCGAACCGGACCGTGATCGGCCTGGCGTTCGACCCGGCGTCCACGCCGGCCGCGCCGGTGCTGTGGGTGACCGACAACTTCGGCGGCACGTCGAACGCGCCCGACTGGTCGGGCAAGGTCGCCCGGTTGAGCGGGCCGGACCTGGGCGTCTACACCGAGGTCGTCACCGACCTGCCGCGGTCGGTCAAGGACCACGAGACGAACTCGCTGGCGTTCGGGCCGGACGGCGCGCTGTACCTGACGCAGGGCTCGATGAACGCCATGGGCGCGCCGGACCCGACGTGGGGCAACCGGCCGGAGCACCTGCTGAGCGCGGCGGTGCTGAAGCTGCACCCGTCGAGGCTGCCGGCGGCGCTGCCGGTGAACGTGCGCACCGAGGCCGGCGGCTCCTACGACCCGTACGCGGCCAACGCGCCGTTGACCATCCACGCCACGGGCGTCCGCAACGCCTACGACCTGGTCTGGCACCGCAACGGGCACCTGTAC
>NZ_JBHWIE010000407.1:0-5909 GCF_042732085.1 Actinosynnema sp. NPDC059797 | reverse complement strand
CTGTTTTTTGGTCCCGTGCGGGGGGGGGCGCCCAGCCCCCCCCCCCGGCACAGCACCGCGCGGGCCACGCGGCGGACCCGCTGCTCGACGACGTCGGGCCTCGGCTGCAGGTCCAGGTAGGCGTTGAGGATGTGGCACACGGTCCGCCGCAACTGCGGGTGGTCGCGCGCGAGCTGCTCGAGTTCGAGCAGCGCCACCGCGCGCATGACGGCGTGCGGCGAGGAGATGTGGTCGACGGCCTTGAGCAACAGCTCGGCCGGAGCGGTCGCGGCGACGTGGAACGCGATGCCCCCGTTGATCGACCCCCCGGTCTGGAGCGCTCCCCCGAAGACCCGTCCCGTGAAGCGGTTCTGCATCCAACCCCCTTGACGATCGTGCAAATGCACGTGCATTTGCACGATCGTCGTTGCGGAGAGTAGTTGCAAGCGCTACCAGCCGAACGGCCTACAGCGGTTTGCCCGCCCGGTAGGCGCCGGGGCTGCTGCCCGTCCACCGCTTGAACGCCCGGTGGAACGCGCTCGCCTCGGAGAACCCGAGCCGCAGCGCCAGCTCCTCCACCGACTCGCCGCCGCGCACCAGGCTCGCCACCGCCTGGTCGCGCAGCAACTGCTCGCGCACCTCCCGGAACGACGTGCCCTCGGCGGCGAGCCTGCGCCGCAGCGTCGGCGCGCTCACGCCCAGGCTCGCGGCCACCCCGTCCAGGCCGACCACCCCGCCGCCGAGCACGCGGCGCACGCGGCCGGAGGTGTCCGCGCCGTAGTCGCGCCGCGACAGCAGCTCGGCCGGCGAGCCGCCCAGGAACCGCTTCAGCGCCGCCTCGTCCTGGACCACCGGCATCCGCAGGAACCGGGTGTCGAAGCGCAGCGTGGTCGTCGGCGCGCCGAACCGGAGGGGCGCGCCGAAGATCAGGTGGTACTCGGCGGCGTGCGGCGGCTCGGGGTAGGCGAGGTCGACGCCGCGCAGCGGGATGCGCCGCCCGATCAGCCACGACGAGAACCGGTGCCACAGGACCAGCAGCGACTCGACCAGGAACCGGTCCGGGTCGTCCACGCCCGAGGCGTCCAGGGTGAACGCGGCCGTGCCGTCCCGCTCGCCCAGCGCCATCGCGGGCCGCACGTCGAACAGCGCGTAGAACGCCAGCCCGCGCCGGAGCGCCTCCTCCAGCGAGGCGCAGTGCACCGCGAGCAGGCACATCGTGGGGAACGTGCCGCGCTTGCTCGGCTGCGGGCCGAGGCCCATGAACTCGTCGTCCAGCACCTCCCACAGCGTCTGGACCAGCCGCGTGTACTGGGCGGGGGTGACGCGGGCGCGCTCGTCGGCCAGCAGGGCCTCGCCGATGCCCGCCGGGCCCAGGAACTCGGCCGCGCCGTGGCCGCGGCGCAGGGCCCCGCGCAGGGCCGCGTGCACGTAGTGGATGGCGATGGTCCTGGTGAGCATCACCCGACAGTGTGCCCGAACTGCCGTGAGCGGCGGCGCGGCGTGGGGAGAGAGAGGCTTGCCGCGCCGCCGCCAACGGGTGGCCCACCCCAGTGAGCCGGCTCCTCGTCGATGGGGCATCCGCCCGCCCACCCACGAGGGACGTTGTGGCACCTATCACTCTAAGTGGTCTAGACCAGATGCGTCAATACGGCGAAAAGGCTATATGTGGCTCAGACCACTGCCCCGTGTTTCCCCTGGGTGTCAGGCTCGTACCAGCGGTGCTACGCCGAAGCCCGCGGAGAACCTCTGGCACCAGATCACGACGCTGCGGACCGCCGACAGGTCCGCGCCGGCGGGCACCTCGTACACCTGGTTGCCCCGGTTCGCCTTCAGCTTGCCCAGGTTCGTGAAACCGGAGCCGAACGCCGCCTCCCCCGCCTCGGCGGGCTGCGTCGACAGGTACACGTACAGGTCGGGCCCGTCGCTGGTGTCCAGCGCCTCGAACTGCACCGCGTGCCCGCCGCCGGGCAGCCTGACCAGGGAGGCGCTGCCGGTGGTGGCGTGCTCGAGCGACCGGAACGGCCCCGACGCCACCACGACCGGGCCCTCCGGCCGCGCGGCCTCGCCGGACGGATCGGTGGACGGAGCCGTGGACGGATCGCCGGTCGGCCCGGCGCTCGGGCCGGGGGTGCCGGACCCGGTGGTGCCGACGGGGACGAGGAGCGCTTCGTCGGCGGTCCGGTCCGTCCACAGCCGCCACGGCTGGAACAGGTACAGCCCCACCACGAGCGCGACCACCACGACACCGGCCACCCCGGCCACCACTACCCGCTTGGACATCTCACGCCTCTCGAAGTCGTCGTCGGGGACAACTCTGGCGAAACGGGTGACGACACGGGGCCCGAAACGCCTTACGAAGTTCTGACGTGCGCCGGGCGGGCGTTGTTAGGGTCGCCGGATGGACGAACGGGCCGGTCTGGTGATCGTGTGCGCGCTGATGGTCGGCTGCGCCGCGTTCGGGCCGTTCCCGCACCCGGTGCCGCTGCTGTTCGGCATCGCGGCCGCCGCCGCGGCCAACGCCGCGTTCCCGCTGATGCGCACCTTCGGCGCGGCCCTGCTCGGCGGGGTCGCCGCGACGGGCATCGCGCTGGCCCCGGTCGCGTACGTCACCTGCTCGACCGAGAGGTTCACCGACGTCTTCGCCTGCACGGGCGACGCGCCGACGTGGCACATGACCGGGTCGGTGCTGGTCGCGGGCCTGTCCGGGGCGGGACTGGTGCTGACCCGCGTGCTCGGCGCGGCGGCGCTGGAGCGGCAGCTCGCCGCGATCAGGCGCCGGGTCGACGCGGGGTGAGAACCCCTGGACCCGCCCCGGCCGGCCCGGTCCGACCTTGATCGTCGTGAAGTTCACTCGTCCGAACGCGTGACGCACGCTCGGTGGGTCTCGCGGGCGGGGTGCGGCCCACGTACCTGCCCGACGGCGGGACGCCCGATCGGGTGCACGGACTGCGCCGTCGGCGATGATCTGCACTCCTGGTGAACTACCTGGTGAGCGGGGTGTGATCCGCTGAACGGAAGGGTGAACGGACCGCCGTCACCACCGGGCCGTGCCGCTCGTTGACCGCGCGGGAGCGGAGAACCGCGCCCAGCGGGGTGGACCGGGTGGCGCAGCCCACCGTGATGCACTGGGTGTGACGGGACCACTCCGGAGGGCGGTACTGTTCAGCCGCTCACCTTGCGCCAGGAGTGCGTTCTGCGGAGGAGGCCGGCTGTGCGGGTGCTGTGGGCGACGTGCGGCTTGGCCGTTGCGGCGTCGGCGCTGACGGGTGTTCTGATCGGGGTCTACCTCGACGGGGTGAACGACCGGGACCAGGCCGAGACGCCGGCCTCCACCTGGATCACCCAGCGGCCCCCCACCTCGACCAGCACGGCCACGCCGTCGAGCTCGGTGGTCCTGGACGCGCTGTCCTCGACGCCCGCCTCCACGACCACGACCAAACCCACCACGACGACGCAGGCGCCCGCTGCCCCGCCGCCGCCCTCGCGCCAACCGACCACGGAAGCGCCCCCGACGACGACCGCGACCACCACGCCGTCGACCCGCAGCACCGCCTGGCCGTGCAGCCCCCTCAACCCCCTGCCGCCCCCGCACTGCAACGACTGACCCCCGCGTGTCATGCGCCCAGCCCCCGCGTGTCATGCGCCCAGCCCTCGCGTGTCCTCCACTCGGGCATCGCGTGTCCTCCGGTCGGGCGTGGTGAGCCGGCAGGCGGGTGGGCCGGGCTGACGGGGCTCTTCAACGGAGCCGAAACGCCGGCGTCCCCGGGCGGCAACGTCAACGGACCAGCCTGGGTGACATGGAGCCCACACCGAAGACCTGGCGGTTGCGCGTCGAGCTGGACGACAGCCCTGGCGCCCTGGCCCGGGTGACCATCCGGCTCGCCGAGCGGGACTGCAACGTGCTGGCCCTGTCCGTGATCCCGGTGCCCGGCGGCGTGGTCGACGAGCTGGTGGTGCGCGCCGCGCCCGGCCTGCTGCCCGCCGACCTGGTGGCCGCGGTGCGCGCGGAGGGCGGTCGGTGCGCCGGGATCACCGCCGCGGACGTGCGGGACCTGGTCGACGCCCCGACCGCGGCGTTGCGCGCGGCCGGTCGGGCGGTGCGCGACCCCGGCGCCGCGTGCGAGGCGCTGCGGGTGGTGCTGGCGGCGGACTCCGTGGTGGTCGTGCCCGGGTCGCCGGACGCACCGGACGAGTCGGACGAGTCGGACGAGCACCACGCGCGGCTGGTCACCCGGGACGGCGCGGTCGTGGTCGCCCGGCGCGGCTGGGCACCGTTCGCGCAGGTCGAGCTGGCACGGGCGCAGGCGCTGCTGGACCTGCTGGCGGCCGGCGGCACGCCCGCGCCGCAGCCGTCCGCCCTGCTGACCACCGACGGGATGGCGCTGGTGCTGCGGCCCGGCCGGGCCGGTGACGAGGACGCCGTGGCCGAGCTGCACGCCCGGTGCTCGATGGGCACCCTGTTCAACCGGTACCACGCGGGCGTGCGGACGGTGCCCCGGCGGTGGCTGCACCGGCTGCTCAGCCCGCCCCGCGGGACGACCACCGTGGCGCAGTGCGCCGACCGGGTGGTGGCGCTCGGCCAGCTCATCCCCCTGTCCACTCCGGACAGCGCCGAGGTGTCCTTGCTGGTGGAGGACGCCTGGCAGGGCCGGGGCGTGGGCACGGCGCTGCTCGGCGCGCTGGTCCGCGCGGCGCGGGCGGCCGGGTACCGGGAGCTGGTCGGCTGGTGCCTGCCCGCGGAGGACGGGCTGGTCCGCACGGCGGCGCGCGCGGGCCTGGCCCACTCGTCGCGGCGGGAGGACGGGCTGCTGCGGGTGTCGATCTCCACGGGTCACGCCGACATCACCGGTCCGGTGCAGTCGGAGAGCGCTTCCCGGCAGGTCGCCTCCGGCTAAGCTGGGGCCGGGTAAGGCGATCGTCCGAGGAGTGGTGCCCGTGTCCGTCCAGTCGCACTCAGGCACCCGACCCACGCTGGAGGACGTGGCCGCCCGGGCGGGCGTCTCCCGTGCGACGGCCTCGCGGGTGCTCAACGCCTCCCCCAGGGTCAGCCCGGAGGCGCACGAGGCGGTCACGGCGGCCGTGGTCGAACTGGGCTACCAGCCGAACCACGCGGCGCGGGCGCTGGTGACGCGGCGCAGCGGCGCGGTCGCCGTGGTGTTCTCCGAACCCGAGCCGAAGATCTTCGACGACCCGCACTTCGCGTGGCTGATCCGGTCCGCGGCGCGGGCGCTGGCCGACGCCGACGTGCAGATGGTGCTCATGCTGGTGCACTCGCCGCAGGACCAGGCGCGGGCCGAGCGGTTCCTGGCGGGCGGGCACGTGGACGGCGCGCTGATGTTCGCGCCGCACAAGGGCGACCAGGTGCTGCTCGCGGCCCGGAAGCTGCCGCTGCCGGTGGTGTACGCGGGCCGGCCGTGGGGCTCGCTGCGCGGCATGCACCTGGTGGACCACGACAACGAGGGCGGCGGGCTGCTGGCCACCGAGCACCTCATCTCGATGGGCCGCAAGAGGATCGTCTCGGTGACCGGGCCGCTGGACGAGCACTCGGCGCGGGACCGGCTGGCCGGGTGGCGGCGGGCGGTCGGGGCCGACGACGAGACGACCGCGCTGATGACCGAGGAGGGCGGCTTCTCCCGCGAGGGCGGCAAGCGGGCGATGGAGGCGCTGCTGGCGCGGGTGCCCGACCTCGACGCGGCGTTCATCGCCTCGGACCACATGGCGGCGGGCGCGCTGGACGCGCTGCGCGAGGCCGGGAAGCGGGTGCCGGAGGACGTCGCGGTGGTGGGCTTCGACGACCACCCGATGATCGCGCCCCACACGTCGCCGCCGCTGACCAGCGTGCGGCAGGACACCACCGAGCAGGTGCGCCAAAAGGTTGCGCACCAGCGGGGGTTTCATCGGGAAGAGCCCCTGTAACCGAAGCCGGAGTA
>NZ_JBHWIE010000406.1:0-5939 GCF_042732085.1 Actinosynnema sp. NPDC059797 | reverse complement strand
GCGCAAGACCATCCAGCCGGTGTTCCAGGCCAAGCGCGTCAACGGCAAGGCCGAGGTGATCGCGCAGGAGGCGGCCGGGCTGGTGGAGCGGCTGCGGCGGCGGGCCGGGGACGGGCCGGTCGACATCAGCGCCGAGATGACCGGCCTGACCCTGGGCGTGCTCGGGCGGACCCTGCTGGACGCCGACCTCGGCGCGTTCGAGTCGATCGGCGAGTCGTTCGAGGCGGTCCAGGACCAGGCGATGTTCGAGATGATGTCGCTGGGCGCGGTGCCGACGTGGCTGCCGCTGCCCCGGCAGCGCCGGTTCCGCCGGGCCCGCGCCGACCTGGACCGCATCGTCGCCCGGCTGGCCGCCGAGCGCGCCGCGAACCCGACCCCCGAGGGCGACGACGTGCTGTCCCGGCTCGTCGAGGCCCTGCGCCGGGAACCCGACGCGCGGGCGGGCCGGCTGCGGATGCGCGACGAGATGGTGACGCTGCTGCTGGCCGGGCACGAGACCACGGCCAGCACCCTGAGCTGGACCTTCCACCTGCTCGACCGCCACCCCGAGGTGTGGGAGCGAGTGCGCGCCGAGGTGGTGGAGGTGCTCGGCGACCGGCTGCCGACGGTCGCGGACGTGCACCGGCTGCGGTACACCACGACGGTGATCCAGGAGGTCATGCGGCTCTACCCGCCGGTGTGGCTGCTGCCCCGGCTGTCGCGCGGCCCCGACGAGATCGGCGGCTACCGCGTGCCCGCCGGCGCCGACGTGCTGATCTGCCCGTACACCCTGCACCGCCACCCCGCGTTCTGGGAGGAGCCGGACCGGTTCGACCCGGACCGGTTCGAGCCCGGCCGGGCGGACGGCAGGCCGCGCTACGCCTACATCCCGTTCGGCGCGGGACCGCGCGTGTGCATCGGCAGCGGGCTCGGCATGCTGGAGGCCACGATCGTGACCGCCGCGGTGGTGCGCGAGCTGCGGCTGACCACCGTGCCCGGCTACGAGGTGCGGGCCGAGCCGATGTTGACGCTGCGCGTGCGCGGCGGGCTGCCGATGACGGTGCGGCCGGTCGCGTGAGGCGGCGGAGGCGGGAAGGCGTCGAGGAGGGACCGGTTCCGATGCGGGCAACCCTGGTGCAGGTCGGTCTGCGCGGGCTCTCCACCGTCCAGGTCCGGCGGGTCCGGCCGGTGCGGTTCGGCGCGGCGGGCGGTGACGTGGCCCGGGTCTACCGGGAGCTGGAGCGCGATTTCGGCGTGCTCGCGCCGCCCGTCGCGCTGCACGCGCCGGCGCCCGACGTGCTGGCCGCGGCCTGGGTGACGTTGCGGGAGACGTTGCTGGTGCCCGGGACGGCGCCGCGCGCGGTGAAGGAGGCCGTGTCCACGGCGGTGTCGCAGGGCAACGCGTGCCCGTTCTGCGTCACCATGCACTCCTCCGTGCTCGACGACCTGGTGGGCGGGCGGGGCGGGGTCGAGCGGGACCCGGCGGCCCGTGCGGCGGCGGACTGGGCCAGGGCCAACGCGAGCCCCGACACGGCCGCCGCCCACCCCGTGCCGTTCCCGGCCGACCAGGCCGCGGAGGTCGTCGGCACGGCGGTCGTCCTGCACTACCTCAACCGGATGGTGAACCTGTTCCTGGGCGAGCTGCCGCTGCCGCCGGGCGCGCCCGCGGCGTCGATGGTGGTCGTGCGCCGGGTGCTGGTCCACCTGATCAAGTCGGCCGAGCGGCGCGGCCCGCGGCCGGGCGCGTCGCTGGACCTGCTGCCCGACGCGCCGCTGCCCGACGACCTGCGCTGGGCGGAGGGCAACCCCGCCGTGGCCGGCGCGTTCGCCCGGGGCGCGGCCGCGGTGGAGCGCGCGGGCCGCCGCTCGGCGCCCGACGAGGTGCGCGAGCTGGTGTCGGCGCACCTGGCGCGGTGGGACGGGCGGCCCCTCGGCGTGAGCCGGGCGTGGGTGGAGGAGGCGGTCGGCGACCTGCCCCCCGGGCACCGCGCGACCGGCCGGCTGGCCCTGCTCACGGCGCTGGCGTCCTACCAGGTCGACCAGGGCGTGATCGACGACTTCCGCGCGGTCTCGCCGACCGACCGGGCGCTGATCGACGTGACGTCGTGGGCGAGCATGGCCGCGGCGCGGCGGATCGGCGGCTGGATGCGGACGGGCTGAGGGCGCCGGTCGCGCGAACGGGAAGGGCCCGCTCCTGCCGGAGCGGGCCCTTTCGTCCACGTCGGACCCCGGCGCGCCGGTCACCCGACCCGGTCGGCCACGGGCGCGGTGCGACTGTCCAGTTCGGGCAGCGCCAGCAGGATCGGCAGGTCCAGCAGGCGCAGCAGCCTGGTCTCGACGTCGACCTCGACCGACTGCCCGGCGTGCACGAAGACCGGTTCGGCGTCCCCGACGAACAGCGGCCGCCGCTTCCACGGGCGCGGGTCGAGTGCGTTCACGGCCACCACGGCGACCCGGATGAACCACTCGCCCTCGGGCACGCCGTTGAGCTGGTACGGGCCCGAGCCGTCGCGGATGTCGCACGCGCTCGGCACGCCCTGGGCGATCGGGTCCCGGAACGCGCCCACGTACACGCGCACCGGCGTGCCCGCGTCCGGCACGCCGACCCAGCCGCACACCGCACCGCCCTGCGGGCCGCGCGCGGGCCCGGGGAACGACGACAGCGACAGGACCCCCGCGCCGGACAGGGCGCGGTAGCGGGCGGGCGAGACGCCGACGCTGCGGGTGAACCGGCTGGTGAAGGTCCCGAGGCTGTTGTAGCCCACCATGTAGGAGATCTCGGTGACGCTCGCCGTCGTCTCCAGCAGCAGCTCCTTGGCCTTGCTGAGCCGGATCGCGGTGAGGAAGCGACCCGGCGAGGTCCCGGTCATGGCCCGGAACACCCTGGAGAAGTAGAACTTGCTGAGTATCGCGGTGTCCGCCAGGTCCGCCAGGGACAGCGGCTCGTGGTAGCGGTCCCACATCGTGTCGATCGCGCGCTCTACCGCGTCCTGCACAGCAGTCCTCCCATTGCGCCGTTCGAGTGGCCATCGACGGACGAACTCCGGAATATCCCCCACCCGCGCGGCGGTCGCATTCCGCTCGCCGCGCCCACGATTCGTCGATCGTCGCCGTCCGCGCCCGGTGCGCGGATTTCGTCAAGTCCCTGTTGACGACGTTAGCAGGACAACGGTCCTGATTGGCCGTGCGCGGAGCAGTACCGCACGATGCAAGACGGTCGTCCGGCTTCATGGCGTTCTGTTACGCTCAGCCGGGAGAACATCGCGCAATTGTCACCCGATCGACCTATCCAGCCGGGAAAGCACGCTCAATTCGATCTTTGTAGCATAACATTGTTAGGCAAACAATAACGGCGTTGTGCAACACTGTCAAGGTGAGCCCGCGCAAGTTGGATCCCGAGCTCCGCACCGCCCTGGTCGACATCGCGGCGCGGCTGTTGGCCGAGCACGGCGCCGAGGCGCTCTCGACCCGCAAGATCGCCGCCGAGGCGGGCACCTCGACCATGGCCGTCTACACCTACTTCGGCGGTATGAGCGGCCTGGTCCGGGAAATGGTCCACGAGGGGTTCGCGCGCCTGGAGCGCCAGTTCGCGCGAGTGCGGCAGACCGACGACCCGGTGGCGGACGTGCTGGTGCTCGGCCACGCCTACCGGCACAACGCGAAGGCGAACTCCCACCTGTACGCGGTGATGTTCGGCGGCCAGTCGCTGGCCGGCTTCTCGCTCACCGAGGACGACCGCCAGTACGGCAGGTACACCCTCGTGGACGTCGTCGCGTGCGTCACCCGCTGCGTGGAGGCCGGCCGGTTCCGGGAGGCGGACCCGCTGCTCGTGGCGCACGAGCTGTGGATCGCCACGCACGGCCTGGTGAACCTGGAGCTGGGCGGCTACCTGATCGACCCGGTGGACGCCGACCGCTGCTACGAGGACCTGCTGCGCAGCCTCATCGTCGGGGTCGGCGACACCACGGAGGCGGTGGCGAGGTCGATGGCCGCGGCGAACCGGCGCGTGCGCCGCGAGGTCGCGGGCGCACCGCACGCGGTCGAGCCCCGGCGCTGACCGCGCGCCGGGGCCCTGCCCGAACCCCGCCTCAGAGCGGGATGTTGCCGTGCTTGCGCCGGGGCGGCTCGCCGCGCTTGTCGCGCAGCAGCGCCAGCCCCCGGGCGACGGCGGCCCGCGTCTCCGCGGGGTCGATCACGTCGTCCACCAGGCCGCGCTCGGCGGCGTACTGCGGGTGCATCAGCGCCTCGGCGTACTCCGCGACCAGCTCGGCCCGCAGCGCGGCCGGGTCGGTCGCGGCGGCCAGCTCGCGGCGGTACAGCACGTTCACCGCGCCGTCCGCGCCCATCACGGCCACCTCGTTGGTGGGCCAGGCGAACGACAGGTCCGTGCCGATGGACCGCGAGTCCATCACGATGTACGCGCCGCCGTAGGCCTTGCGCACGATCACCTGGACGCGCGGCACCGTGGCCTCGCAGTAGGCGTAGAGCAGCTTCGCGCCGTGCCGGATGATGCCGCCGTACTCCTGCTCGGTGCCGGGCAGGAACCCCGGCACGTCCACCAGGGTCACCAGGGGGATGCCGAAGGCGTCGCAGAAGCGCACGAACCGCGCGGCCTTCTCCGCCGCCGGGATGTCCAGCACGCCGGCCAGCACGCTCGGCTGGTTGCCGACCACGCCGACCGTCTCGCCGTCGACCCGCCCGAACGCGCACACCACGTTGCGCGCCCAGTCCCGGTGCACCTCCAGGAACTCGCCGTCGTCGAGCAGCTCCTCGACCAGCAGCCGCACGTCGTAGGGCCGGTTGGGCTCCACCGGGACGATGCGGGCCAGCTCCGGGCGCAGGTCCTCGGTCGCGCCGCACGGCCCGGCGGACGGCGCGCGGTCGAGGTTGTTGGAGGGCAGCAGCGACAACAGGTACCGGACCTCCTCCAGGCAGCTCTCCTCGTCGTCGCAGACGAACGCGGCCACACCGGACCGCTCGCCGTGGACCGCGGCGCCGCCCAGCTCGTCGTGGGTCACCCGCTCGCCGTTGACCGCCTGCACCACGTCCGGACCTGTCAGGTACATCTGCGCGGTGTCGCGGACCATGAACGTGAAGTCGGCCAGCGCGGGCGAGTAGGCCGCGCCGCCCGCGCAGGGGCCGAGCACGACGCTGATCTGCGGCACGACGCCCGAGGCGGCGACGACGCGGCGGAAGATGCCCCCGTAGCCGTGCAGGGACATCACGCCCTCCTGGATGCGGGCGCCGCCGCTGTCGTTGAGCGCGATGATCGGCGACCCGGTGGCGATCGCCAGGTCCATCACCTTGTGGATCTTGGCCGCGTGCGCCTCGCCGAGCGAGCCGCCGAAGACGGTGAAGTCCTGGGCGTAGACGAACACCCGGCGGCCGTCGACCGTGCCGCTGCCCGCGACCACGCCGTCGGTGTGCGGCCGGCTCGACAGCCGCAGGCCGGTGCCGAGGTGCCGCCGGTAGAGGTCGACCTCCACGAACGAGCCCTCGTCCAGCAGGAGGTCCAGGCGCTCGCGGGCGGTGCGCTTGCCCAGGGCGTGCTGGCGGCGCACCCCCTCCGGCCGGCCCGCCACGATCTCCTCGCGCAGCCTGCCGTGCGCCTCGCGCACCGCGTCCATGGTGCGCGGCGGCGGGCCGCCCGCGGGAGCGGCCCCGCCGTTCCCGCCGTTCCCGCCGGCCGCGCCGTTCCCCCTGGCCGGGCGCGGCACCTCCACCGGCACGAAGTCCACCTCGACGCCGCCCCGGCCGTTGCCGCCCCGCCCGTCGCCGCCCCGACCATCGCCCGCGGACCGCGCCACCACCTCGTCGGCCGACCCGGTCGTCACGGGCGCGCACCCCCCGGCGCGGGCGACGCCCCCCGGGACCAGCCGGCGCAGATACACATCGGACCCCGGCCGCGGGTGGGGGGCGCGGACAGCACCGGGGCCGCCGAATATTTTTTGGGGGCGGCC
>NZ_JBHWIE010000405.1:0-5944 GCF_042732085.1 Actinosynnema sp. NPDC059797 | reverse complement strand
GCCATAGTCCGTTCGAGTGTGAGGCGACTCGAACGGGGTACTTGTCCGTGAATCGAGTGGAGGTAAGACCATGGGCAAGCACCGACTGGGTCGACCCGACCTGGGCGTATCCGACGGCTCCCAGTGGGGCGGCCCGGACCTGCTCACCCGGACCGCGGCCCAGGCCGACACGGAGCGGATGGAACCGGTCCAGGATCCCGTGGCGGAGGAGTAGCCGGAGATCCGGTCCGCTCAGTCCAGTTCGAGCACGGCCTTGCCGTGCAACCGCCGCTCCACCAGCGCGGCCAGCGCGTCGTCGGCGTCGCGCCAGCTCCCGCGCCACGTCACGTTCGGGTCCAGCGCGCCCGCGTGCACCTGCTCGGCCAGCCAGGTGAGGTCCGGGCCGAGGTCCGGGCAGTCGAGCAGGAAGAACGTGGCGATCGTCCGGTCGTGCGCCCCCATGCCTTCCAGGGCCTCCGGGGAGAACACCGCCGGTTCGCCCGACGAGCGGCCCACCGAGACCAGCGTGCCGCCTCCGGCGAGCCTGCCGTGGGCCCGGACCAACTGCGGCCCGCCCACCAGGTCCAGCACGCCGTGCACCGGGTCGGCGAGTTCGCCCGGGTCGGCCACCACCTCGTGCGCGCCCAGCGCCCGCAGACCCGCGCCGTGGCGGTCCGGGTCCCCGGTGGTGGCGATGACGTGCGCGCCGCCCCGGTTGGCCAGCTGCACGGCGTAGCGGCCGACGCCGCCGGTCGCGCCGGTGACGAGCACCCGGCGGCCCAGGACCGGGCCGAGCCGGTGCAGGCCGCGCAAGGCGCTCAGGCCGGCGACCGGGAGCGTGCTCATCGCGCCGGGATCGGCGCCGGTGGGCAGGACGCCCAGCCGGTCGGTGCGCACGGCCCGCAGCTCGGCCCAGCCGCCCGCCAGGTCGAGCGTGGCCACCGGGGTGCCGACGGCGGGACCGGAGCCGTCGGCGGCGGCGCGTTCGACCACGCCCGCGGCGTCCCAGCCCAGCACCGCGCCGTCGGGCGAGCCGGGGACCAGCCCCTTGACCTCGCCGGAGTTCAACGAGGTCGCGGTGACGCGGACGAGTGCCTGGTCCGGGGCCGGCACGGGGTCGGGCGCCTCGCCGAGGCGCAGGCCCGCGGGGGCGGAGTGGTCGACGAGCAGGGCGCGCATGGTGGGTGTCCTCCCGGGAGTGCCGACGACCCCAGCGACAAAGTGCCACTGAGTGGCAGAAGCCTATCAGTGGCTTTCGACTCCCGGGTTAGACTGCCCCCGATGAGCACCCCCGTGGACGCCCACCTCCCGCTGCGCGAGCGCAAGAAGCAACGCACGCGCGAGGCCCTGCTGGCCACCGGGTTGCGCCTGTTCACCGAACGCGGGTTCGCCGCCACCACGCTGGACGAGCTGTGCGACGCGGTCGAGGTCTCCAAGCGCACGTTCTTCCGCACCTTCGCGGGCAAGGAGGACCTGGTCAACGCCCCGCTGCACGACCTGTGGACGCGCTTCCTGCGCGAACTGGCCGTGGCGGGGCCCGAGCCGACCCTCGCGGACCTCCTGCGCGGCGCGCTGCTGACCGCCCTGGACGGGATGACCGAACCGGACTGGCCGCACCGCGTGCTGCTCTCGCGCAGGCTGGCCGAGAACAACCCGTCGATCGAAGCGGACGGGCTGTACTTCTGCGACCGCACCACCCGCGCCGCCCTCGCCGTGCTGCGCGAGCGCTTCGACCTGCCCGACGACCTGCCCGTGCTGCTGGCCCTCGACGTGCTGGTCGCCACGTTCCACCGCGCCCAGGAGGCGTGGGCGACGGGCCCCGCCACCCGCGAGGGCCTGCGCGAACACGTGATCGCTGCCTGGGCCGCCGTGCCCGCCGGCCTGGACGCGCCCCTGCGCGGCCTTTCCGCACGGCAGCCCGAACAGCAGCCCGGACAGCAGCCCGACGTGTGATCGAACCGGTCGTCCGCCGGTGGACCGCGAGGGCCGTCAGAGGTCGATCCCGGGCTCCTCGCCCACCGACCGCAGCGGCGTCACCGTCGCGTGCCCCTCGGCCAGCAGCGCCGCGTCGCTGCCCGGCGGCAGGTCGCCCTCCACGAGCACCGAGGTCAGGTCGATCGACCCGTCGTCGGTGTCCTTGACCCGGCTCTGCACCGCGCCGAACTCCGCCAGGCTCGCCCGCTTCGGCTCGCCGACCTCCGGCCGGTTCGGCACGTTGAGGTTGAGCACCGCGCCCGGCGGCAACCCGGCCAGCCGGTCGAACAGCCGCGCCGCCACCGCGACCGCGGTGTCCCAGTGGTGCTCCGCCCCGCCGCCCAGCGGCACGTCCAGCGACACCGCCATGGCCCGCGCGCCGTTGATCGACGCGGTCAGCGCCGCGCCCACGGTGCCGGAGTGCAGCACCGCCCGGCCGACGTTCGCGCCCCGGTTCACCCCCGACAGCACCACGTCCGGCGGGTCGCCGAACGCGCCCTGCGCGGCGACCAGGGCGATCAGTCCCGGGTGGGCGGCCACGGCGTGCGCGGGCACGTCCGGCAGACCGGGCAGCTCCCGGCGGGTCACGCGCACCCTCCGGTCGTCCTCGGCGGCGGTCAGGCCCGCGCTGGTGCCGCTGGACTCGCGCTCAGGCGCGGCGACCACCACGTCCCAACCGTGGTCCCGCGCACCGCGCGCCAAGGCGTGCAGACCGGGGGAGTCGATGCCGTCGTCGTTGGTGATGAGCACCCTCACGCCGCGTCCCATGGCCTCAGGGTTACCCGCTCGGTCAACTCCCTCACCACGTCGCCGCTGCCCGTGCCCAGGCCGTGCCGGGTGACGTTGACCGCGCCCGCCGCCGCGCCCAGCCGCAGCGACTCCTCCAGCGACCGGCCCTGGGAGAGCCCGGCGGCCAGCCCGGCGGTCATCGAGTCACCACCGCCCCGCGTGTCCACGGGGGACAGCTCAGGCACCTCCACCAGGTAGAACGACCCCTCGATCAGCGCCAACGTCTCCTCGGCGGCCCGGGACACCACGACCGCCCGCGCGCCCGACTTCGCGATCTCCCGGCACCCCTCCGCCAGGTCGGCAAGGTCGTCGGACTTCGCGTACCCGTCGGACGTCAGCTCCGTGTGGCTGACCTTGACCACCGCCGGACCGCCCTCCAGCGCGGCGGCGAGCCGCCCACCGGACAGGTCCACCACCACCTGGCAGCCGTTGCCGCCGAGGTCGCGGGTCAACCGCTCGTACACCGAGTCCGGCACCGGCTCGTCGTGCTCGGCGGGCCCGCTCAGCACGGCCACACCCGCGTTCAGGCCCTCGACGAGCGTCATCTCGTACAGGTCGTCCAACTCGTGGCGGGTCAACGCGTCCGCGGGCATCCGCACCACCTGGTCGCGCCCGCCGTCGCGCCGGTCGTGCACGTACCCGCCGTTGCGGGCGGCCACCTCGCGGGCCTTGAGCTCCACGCCGATCAGGTGGCGCAGCACGTGCCCGGTCTCACCGCCCAGCGCCGCGCACAGCACGACCTCCGAGCCCAGCGACTCGATCATCCTCGACTGCCACACACCCTGCCCACCGGCGTGGACGTGGATGTCCGGCGCACCGTCCAGCTCCTCCACCGTCACCGTCAACTCCGGCGACGGCGCGAACACCACCACTCGACCCGTCATAACGGACAACTACCCCGATCCGTCGAAATCGAAGCACCGTCCGCGAGGCGAGCGGAGGAGCCGCCGCTCACAGCGCGGGCAACCCGAAATCCTCCAGCCACGACCGGAAGAACACCTCCAGCGGCACGGCCGCGTGCCGCTGCGCCACCGCCACGAAGTCCGCCGTCGTCGCGGTGCGGTGCCGGAAGGTGCCCGTCCAGTCCCGCACGGCCGCGAAGAAGTCCTGGTCGCCCAACCGCTCGCGCAGCGCGTGCAGCGTCAACGCGCCACGCTGGTACACCCGGTCGTCGAACATGTTCGCCACACCCGGGTCGCCCAACCGCAGGTCCCGGGGCAGCCGGGCCTGCCGGGCGCGGGACCGGGACGCGAGCACCGCGGCGCTCGGGCCACCGGACCGCTCCGACCACAGCCACTCCGCGTAGCAGGCGAAGCCCTCGTTGAGCCAGATGTCGCGCCAGTCGGCCAGACCCACGCTGTTGCCGAACCACTGGTGCGCCAGCTCGTGCGCGACCAGCCGCTCGCACCCGCGCCGCCCGTCCACGTGGTTGGCGCCGAACACCGACATGCCCTGCGCCTCGACCGGCACCTCCAGCTCGTCGTCGGTCACCACGACCTGGTACCGGCGGAACGGGTAGGGGCCGAACAGCTCCTCGAAGACCTCCACCATCAGCGGCTGCCGGGCGAAGTCGTGGCGGGCCGCGCGCAGCAACCGGGCCGGCGCGTGCACGTCCTGGTCGTCGGCGAGCGCGATCCGCTCGTACACCCCGACCTGCACCGACGCCAGGTAGGTCGACATCGGCTCGGCCTGCTCGTAGACCCACGTGGTGGTGCTGCCGCCGACCCGACCGTCGACCAGCACGCCGTTGGCCAGCACGGTGTAGGCCGACGGCGCGGTCACCGCGATCCGGTAGGCCGCCTTGTCCCGCACCAGGTCGTTGCACGGGAACCAGGACGGCGCGCCGACCGGCTGGCTCGCCACCAGCGCCCCGTCGGTGAGCTGGTCCCAGCCCAGCTCGCCCCAGTGGCGCGTGCGGACCGGCCGCGCGGTGCCCGCGTAGCGGACCTCGACCGCGAACGGGCCCTCCACCGGTCGCTGCGGGCGGACCCGCAGCTTGCCGCCGCCGTGGGTGAACCGGGCGGGCCTGCCGTCCACCAGCACCCGGTTCACCGCCAACGGGCCGAAGTCCAGCACCAGCCGGCTCGACCTCGCCGCCGCGACGGCGGACAGCACCGCCCGCCCGGCCAACCGGCCCGTGTGCGGCCGGTAGTCCAGGTCCAGGTCGTAGTGCTCGACCCGGTAGCCGTCGTCGCCGTGGTCCGGCAGGTACGGTCCGGTCATCGCCAGGCGGCGATCGGGTTGCCCAGCCACCGCGTGCCCGCGGGCACGTGCTCGCCGCGCATGACCAGCGACGCCGGGCCCACCGCGGTGTGCGCGCCGAGCCGCGCGCCGGGCAGCACGATGCCGTGCGGGCCCAGCGTCGCGCCGGCGGCCAGCTCGACCCGGTCCATGCGCAGGATCCGGTCGTGGAACAGGTGGGTCTGCACCACGCACCCCCGGTTGACCGTCGCGCCGTCGCCCAGGCCCACCAGGTCGGCCTCGGGGAACCAGTGCGACTCGACCCACGTGCCCCGACCGACGCGGGCGCCCAGCGACCGCAGCCACAGCCCCATCACCGGCGACCCGCCGGCCGAACCGACCAGCCACGGCACCGCCAGCACCTCGACGAAGGTGTCCGCCAGCTCGTTGCGCCACACGAACCCGCTCCACAGCGGGTACTCGCGCGCCCGGAACCGGCCGACCAGCAGCCACTTCGCCACCGCCGCCACCGCGCACGCCGCCACGCCCGCGGCCAGCAACACCGGCCCGGCCAGCAGCGGGCCCAGCTCGCGCAGCGCGAACAGCACGCCGATCACCAGCGCCACGTGGCACATCACCGGCACGACCCGGCACAGCTCCACCAGCGCCCGCGCCACCACCAGCCGCCGCGGCGGGTCGAACGTGCGGCTCTGGTCGCCCTCCTCGGCCGCGCGCGGCAGCTTCATCGGCGGCATCCCCAGGTAGGAGCTGCCCGCCTTGGCCTTGCGCGGCGTGGCCGACAGCACGCCGACCAGGCCCCGGTTCGGCACCGCGCGACCGGGCGCGGTCATGCCCGAGTTGCCCAGGAACGCCCGCTTGCCGACCCGCGCGGCGGCGATGCGCAGCCGCCCACCGCCCAGCTCGTAGGACGCCACCATGGTGTCGTCGGCGAGGAACGCGCCGTCACCGATCGTGGTCATCTTCGGCAGGGCCAACACGGTCGTGGCCTCGACCCGACGAC
>NZ_JBHWIE010000404.1:0-5989 GCF_042732085.1 Actinosynnema sp. NPDC059797 | reverse complement strand
CGGTGGGAGGTGCCGGACCTGTTCGCCTCGGCGCTGACCGCGTGCACGGCGGCGGTGGGCGGCGGGGAGCCGCTGACGCTGGACGCGGTGCTGGCGGTGGCGGGCGCGGTCGGGGTGGTGGGCGCGCGGTGGGAGGTGCCGGACCTGTTCGCCTCGGCGCTGCGCTACCTCGTGCACCACTACCGGGCGGGTGAGGGGCTGCCGCCCGCCGAGGCGGTCCGCGCGGCGCAGTTGGCGTTCCTGGCCCCGGACTTCACCCCACCGCCCGCCATGCCCCCCGAGCTGGTCGAGGGCGTGCGCCGGGCGGGCGGGGACCCGCACCACTGGGCCGCGTTCGCCTACACGGGGCGGTGAGGTGACCGAGCCGCGCAAGGAGGCCGTGGGCAGCATCGTCTTCACGGCCAACCAGTCGTCCACCCAGTACAACGTCGCCTACGGCTCCATCAACGTGAACCGGTACGACCCCGGCCTGGCCCCCGTGTCGCCGGTGGACCCGCCCGAGCTGCCGCTGAAGACCCTGCGGGGCCGGGACGAGCTGGTCGCCGCCGTGCTCGCCGCCGCGCGCGGCCGGGACGGCAGGCCCTGGGTGCTGCACGGCCTCGGCGGCAGCGGCAAGAGCACCGTCGCCATGGCCGTGGCCGCCGAGCTGCGCGGTGAGCGCGACGTGTACTGGATCAGCGGCGACGTCCACACCTCCATGGTCACCGTGGCCGAGCGGCGGGGCGCGGACCCCGGTGACGTGCAGCGGGCCCGGACCAACTGGCAGGAGGCGCACGCCCTGGTGTGGGGTTCGCTCCACCGCGCCGACCGGCCGTGGCTGCTGGTGTTCGACAACGTCGACGACCCCACCGAGCTGGCCGGGCCCGGCGGCAACGTCGGTGACGGCACCGGCTGGCTCCGGTCGAGCGAGGCCGGGTTCTCGCTGGTGACCTCGCGCTTCGGCGGCGGCGTGTGGGGCGAGGTGGCGGAGCAGCGCCGGGTGGACCTGCTCGACGCCGACACCGGGGCCGCCGTGCTGCTCGACCGCGCGCCGGGCGCGGGCCCGGTGGAGGACGCGCGCCTGCTCGGCGAGCGGCTGGGCGGCCTGCCGCTGGCGCTGTGGCTCGCGGGCGGCTACCTCAGGTCGGGCGACGACCGCCACCGCACGTTCGCCGAGTACCGGCAGGCGCTCGACGAGGACCTGGTCGACCTGATCGACCGCGGCGGCGTGCTGCGGGCCGGTGGCGCGTCCGACGACACCGAGGCGCGCAAGCGGGTGCTGGAGACCTGGGAGCTGTCGCTGCGGATGCTGGAGCGCAAGGGCTTCCCCGCGCCGCGCGAGGTGGTCAAGCTGCTGTCGTGCTTCGGCGCGCCGCACCCGATCCGGGCGGAGCTGCTCGACGCCGCCCGCGAGCTGGAGGGGTCGGCGCTCGCCGGGCTGTCGGAGGGCGACCTGGACCAGACCGTCGGCGGCCTGGCCGCGGTGGCGCTGGTGGACCGGGCCCGGGTCGCGGACGTGCGCTGCTTCACGCTGCACCCGCTGGTCTCGGAGGTCGTCGCGGAGACCGTGGTGCGGCCGGAGGAGCGCGACTCGCTGTGGCGGACCGCGCAGCGCTGCCTGACGGGCGTCACGCCCGACGACGTCGCGGACCCGGCGGTGTGGCCGAGGTGGGTGACCTTGCCCGCCGTGTACCAGCACCTGCTCGGTCGGGTGCCCGGTCACCTGACCGACGTGCTGGCCGAGGTGATCGACGGCGCCACCGGGGCGTGCGCGCTGCGGCTGAGCGCCGGCGGGGCGCTCAAGGCGAGCCACGACCTGACCCAGCTGGCGTTCCTGCGCAGCAACGAGCTGCCCGTCGGGCACGCGGCGCGGCTGCACGCCCGGTTCAGCGCGGCCCTGATCAACAGCCAAGAGGGCAACTACGGCCCGGTGGAGGGCGAGCTGCGGGCCCTGTACGCCGAGGCGAGCGCGTCGTACCCGCCGCAGGAGCCGCTGGTCACCGCGATCGTGATGAACCTGACCGCCGTGCTGTGCGCGCTCGGCCGGGCGGACGAGGCGGCCGAGCTGTTCGCCGTCCTGCCGCCCGCCTACGAGGCGGCGGGCGAGCCGTTGCCGCTGGGCGTGCGGATGGTGCGGGCCCAGCTGCACTCGCAGCTCGGCGATTTCGAGGCCGCCGAGGCGGGGCTGGTCGAGGTGCTGGGGGTCCAGCGCGCCGAACTGGGCGACGAGCACCCGAACACCCTGGTCACCATGGCCTCGCTGGCCGAGGTGGCGGCCGCGCGGGGTCGGCTCAACGAGGCCCAGCGGGAGCTGGAACGGGTGCTGCGGGTCCAGGTCCGGCTGTTCGGCCCGGACAACGCCGCCACGCTCGCCACCCGCTCGGCGCTGTTCGGCGTGCTGGCCTACCAGGGCGACCTGACGGCGGCCCACGGCCAGCTCAACGACCTGCTGAAGATCCAGCGCGACTCGCTGAACCCGGAGAACCCGCTGTCGCTGCTGGGCCTGGCCGCGTTGACCAGCTTCCAGTCCGGCACGCCCGGCAACGAGTCCGCCGCGGCCGAGCGGCGGTTGCGCGACCTGGTGACAACCATGGCGCGGACGCTGGGCCCGGAGCACCCGACGGTGCTGGTCGTGCGGTTCCTCGCGGTGATCCAGGTGCACCTCAACGACCGGGCCGAAGCCGAGGCCGAGTGCGCCGAGATCGCGAGGCTCCAGACCGCGGCGCTCGGCGCGGAGCACCCGGTCACGCTGACCACGCGGCTGGTGCTGGCGCTGATGCGGTGCCACAGCGACCCGGTGACGGGCGAGGAGCAGCTGCGCGAGCTGCACGGCGCGTTCCGGCGGGCCCTGGGCGACGACCACCCGCAGACGATCCAGATCCTGCACAGCCTGGCCAACATGTCCTTCCAACACGGCGACCTGGCCAACACCGAGCGGTTCCTGCGGGCCGCGGTGGCCGGCCTGGAGCGGTTGCGCGGCCCCGACCACGAGGACGTGCAGGAGACCCGGACCGTGCTGGTCGAGGTGCTGGTGGACCGCGACGAGCACGAGGAGGCGCAGCGGGAGCTGCTGGCGCTGATCGAGTCGGTCGAGCGCACGCGCGGCCCGGAGTCCGAGGAGTCGCTGGGCACGCGGTTCATGCTGGCGGCGCTGCGGTACGACACCGAGGACCTGGCCGGCGCGGAGCGGGAGCTGAGGTCGGTGGCCGAGGTGCTGCGCCGCGTGTACGGCGAGGACCACGGCGGGTGGCTGGTGACCGAGGCGCTGCTCGGGGAGCTGCTGCACGTCAAGGGCGACCTGGCGCTCGCGGAAGGGCACCTGCGCACGGCGCTCGCCGGGTTCGAGGCGGGTTGGGGGGTCGAGGACGAGGACGCGCTGCTGACCCGGGTCGAGCTGGGCGAGGTGCTGCACGACCGGGGCGACCTGGCGGGCGCCGAGCAGAACCTCCAGCTCGCGGTGCGCAGGCTGGCGGACGTGGAGGACGCCGACGAGAACGTCCTTCGGCGCGCGGAGAACTCGCTGTCGGTGGTGACCGCCGAGCTGCACGCCGCCCGATCGGAACCACCGGCCCTCGAACCGGCTCCGGCCGAGACCCCGGTCCCGGTCGCGCCTCCGGTCCCGGCGTCACCCGACCTGTCCGACGCGTGGCGGTTGCTGCTCTCCGGTGACGCGGCCGGGGCGCGGGCGGTGTTCGAGGGGTTGGGCGGGGTGCCCGAGGCCGCGCGCGAGGCGTTGCGGCAGGCACTGGACGGGCCTGCTCGGTCCACTGTGGAGGAATCCGCGCCCGAGCCGGTCACGCCTGCGCCGTCGACACCGGAACCGGTGCCCGCGCCCGTGTCGGCGCCGATGCCGGAACCGAGGACGGGGTCCGCGCCGAGGCCCGATCCCGAGCCGAGGTTCGCGCCGGAGCCCGAGCTTCAGCCGGAGCCCGAGCACCACTCCTTGCCCGAGCACCACCTCGTGCCTGAACACCACCCCGTGCCCGCCGGCGGTTCGGAGCGGGAACTGCGGTCGCTGCTCCGGGAGCGCTGGGCGGAGCACGGGATGGCGCACCCCGGGACCACGCGGGTGTGGCGGCAGTTCGCCCTGGCGCTGCTGGACGGCGGTTTCCCGCTGGCCGCGCTGGGTGAGCTGACCGCGTTGCTGGGCGCGCTGGAGGGCGAGGAGGACCAGTTCGCCCTGCGCGTCCGGCTCGACGTGGCGCACCTGCGGTTCGAGCAGGGCGACGCGTCACGCGCGCTGCGGGACCTGGACCGCGTCCACCGGACGGCAGAAGCGCTGCTGGGCGAGCGGCACCGGGTGACGCTGCGGGCCGGGGCGCGGCGGGCGCTGGCCGGGCGGGACCTGCGGGGCGCGCTCCGGGTGCTGGAGGTCGACGGCGGGTTGGCGGACATCCGGTTCGGCGTCGCGGTCCTGGCGCACGAGCTGGGCGACCGCGACCGCGTGGAGCGCGAGTGCCCGAGGCTGGTGCGGGAACGGGCCGGCGGCCCCGGGGCGCTGCGGGCACGGGCGCTGCTGGCGGCCTCCCGGGGCGACCACGCGGAACTGGCCGAGGTCGTGCGGGCGCAGGAGGCGCGGCGCGGGTCGAACCACCCGGAGGTCGCCGAGACCCGGCACCTGCTGGGCCTCGCCCTGATCGCGGCGGGCCTGCCGGGTGGCCGCGAGCTGCGCCGGGCGCTGGAGGTGCGCACCCGCCGGCTCGGTCCACGCCACCCGGCCACCGTGGCGACCGCGGCGGCGCTGGCGACGGGTTGAGCGCTCCGCCGCGCCGGGCAGGGGGGAGCGAGGGCGCTCCCCGCGCAGCGCGGGAGGTCGCGGCAGGCCGGGACGGGACGCGGGCTGCGCGGTGTTCCCCGGGCGAGCGGGGGCGGTTCGTCGATCCCGTCCGGGACCGGTGGGTCAGGTGTCCGTGCCGGCGAACCTCCGGGCGAGGTCGCGGTGCCGGTCGGCGGCCAGGCGGGCGCGCTCGTGGCCGATGCCCGTCCCGGGCGCGAGGCCGAGGCGTTCGACCTGCTCGGCGTGGCGCAGGTGCTGCCGGTGGGCGTGGTCCCGGCAGGCCAGACAGGTGACGCGCTCCGGGACCGGTGACGTCATCGCGCGCGGCGCCCGCCGCCCGCACCCGGTGGTGACGACGCCCGGGAGGTCGCCCACGAGGCCGAACGCCGAGGCGATCACGTCCCGGGTCGCGGTGTCGCCGTGGAGCTTCGCCTCGACGTGGATGTGGGGGTCGTCCTCGTCCATCCGCACCTCGCTCGCGTCGCGCCCGAGCCTACCGCCCGACCAACTGCCCCGGGGCGCCCGCCGACGGACCCGGGGGCGGTGAGGAAGCGCCGCCCCCGGGCCGTCCCCGGCGGTTCGCCGCCCGCCGGGAGCCTGGCGGGGCAGCGGCGGATCAGCGGCGGGTGGGCGCGGCCGGGTGGTCCTCGATCAGCGGCACGTCGTGCTCGCCGGCCAGGTACCAGAACCTCATCCCGCCCAGCTCCAGGAACTCCCCGGGCAGGCACCGGCCGGTCAGGGGGTCGCGGCCCGCGCGCTCGTAGGTCACGTGCAGCACCGGCACGCCGCCGTGCCGGTCGGCCTCGCCCCGGATCTCGCACCGCCCGGTCAGGCCGAGTGCCCGGCGGGTGCGCCCGCGGTCGAGCCGCACCACGCGCCTGCCCCGCAGCTCCACCCGCACGGGCGCGCCCTCCGGCGGGTCCGCGACCAGCGCGCCGACCAGCTTGGGGTTGCCGGTCAGCCAGCGGCGGGCCGACAGCAGCAGGCCCAGCAGCACCAGCGCCACCAGCGCGATCACCCAGTTCCAGCTGATCCCGTGCTCCCTCGTGCCGGACCACGTGGTCGTGCCGCGCACCGGGCGCAGGTCCAGCGGCTGCGCCAGGTCGCCCTCCACGACCTGTCGCCACGGGGTGTCCAGCTCGCCGGTCAGGTCGAGGTCCGCCGTCGCGGGCTCGCGGGTGCTGCCCAGCTCGAACCCGCCGACCTCGCGGGGGTGCAGCACCAGGTCGAGGC
>NZ_JBHWIE010000403.1:0-6009 GCF_042732085.1 Actinosynnema sp. NPDC059797 | reverse complement strand
GCCTGGTTCAGCACGGCGGTGTAGATCGTGCCCGCGGAGTCGGCGAACTTGGCGTCGGGCACCTTCCCGGTGAACCGGTCGGCGACCTCCGCGTACCGCTCCCAGGTCGGCCACAGCGCGGCCACGGCGTCGCGGTCGGTGGGGAGCTGGGCGCGTTCGAACAGGTCGCGCCGGTAGCACATGGCGAGGCCGCCCATGTCGGTGCCGAGGCCGATGACGAAGTCCCCGTCGACGCCCTGCTCCCACTTCCACGGCGCCCAGCGGTCGCGCAGGTCGAGCGCGCCGAACCGGGCGAGGTCGACGACCTTGTCCTTGGACTGGCGGACGCGCGGGGCGTACTGCTCCTCCACCGCGACCACGTCGGCCGCGCCGCGACCGGCCGCCAGGGCGGTGATCAGCCCCTTGTGGTGCGACTCGAAGTCGGTCACGCGGCCGACCACGTCGACCCCCGGGTGCAGCCGCTCGTACTCCTCGAACAGCGGCTCGTAGCCGAACTCGCCGAAGGTCGCCACGGTGAGCCGCAGCTGCCCGCCCGCACCGTCGTCACCGCCGCCACCGCACGCGGTCGCCACGAGGGCCAGCACCACCGCCAGCCACCCCCGCGGCCGACCCGTTCGCGCCCGTCCCATCCCGCACCCCTCTCACCGTCGCGATCAGGTCACCCATCGTGTTCGGCGGGTGACGCGGTGACGGGGGCGAACGGCCGGTGGCTCCCCTTCTTACCGCCAGGATTGCCCGAAAGGGCATCAGCAGCGGCGGCGGCGGTTCCACTCGTCCAGCAGCGCGTCGATCCAGGCCCCCAGCAGGTGGGCCATCTCGCGGTCGCCGCGCGCCAGGTGGTCGTGCAGCTCCTCGCACGCGCCCTCCAGCTCGACCCCCAGGTCGACCCGCCCCAGGTCCAGCCGGGCGAGGTCGGGGTCGGGCACGGCGGGCCCGGTGACCCGGTCCCGTGGCGCCACCGGCTCCGGCAAGGGAGGTTCGGGCGCCACGGGCTCCGGTGGTGTCACCGCCGTCTCCCGGAGTTGCGGCCCGCGATCCGCAGGGCCTCGATGTACTTGGGCAGCTCGACGAGGGCCCGTTCCCAGCTGTCGGAGTTGAGCTGCCCGGCGAACACCGCGTCGACCACGAGCCGGTCCACGTCGGGGGCGACGTCGTCACCCGACGCGTCGCGCAGCTTGCGCGACAGCTCCAGCTTGCGCAGCCGGGACCGCACCTCGTCCAGGGTGCGCTCCAGCTCGCTGATCACCCCTTGGGCCTGGGTGGGCTCCAGCACCAGCCAGCCGCGCCGCGCGAGCTGGAGGAACAGGTCGCCCGCGAAGCGCTCCGGAGGGGAGGCGCGCCCCAGGCCACCCGTCTCGCCATCGGACCGCACGTCCATCGCACCCTCCGCGCGGGAACCGGTCACCACGTGGGCCCCGACCCCCAGGTTCCGCCCCAGTACCGGGGATGTGCTCCGACCCCACCACGCCTCGCGGGGTGGGAGAAGGCCGGGCGGCCGGTTCTGCCCGTCCTTACCCCGTCTTCTGCCCTCGAACGACATGGTCGACGGCCTGCCGCGTCCGCCGGGCGGGTGAACAAACCCTTGAAATTTGAACCAACTCGGGACGAGCCTCGTGCAAGGGGCTGACGAACGGATCACGGTGGATCGGGGATCGGGATGTCGACCACTTCTGGTGGCGGGCCGCGGGTGAGCGAGCTGCGGGTGAGCGTGCTGGGGCCGGTGCGCGCCTGGCTCGGCGAGGACGAGCTGCCGTTGGGCCCGGCCCGGCAGCGGGCGGTGCTCGCCCTGCTCGCGGCCCGCGCCAACCGGGTCGTCTCCCGGCACGAGCTGGTCGACGGGCTGTGGGGCGACGCGCCGCCGGCCAGCGCGGTCGGCAGCCTGCACACCTACGTGTCGGGGCTGCGGCGGGCGCTGGGGCCGGTGCGGGACGCGCTGGTGTCGCAGACCTCCGGGTACTCGCTGCGCCTGGCCGACGGCGCGGTGGACGCCGAGGTGTTCGACCGGTGCAGGTCCCGGGCCCGGCTGCTGGCGGACTCCGGCGACCACCGCGCCGCCCGGGTCGCGCTGGACGAGGCGCTCGGCCTGTGGCTGGGCGAGGCGTACTCCGGGGTGCCGGGACCGTTCGCCGAGGTGGAGCGGCGTCGGCTGGACGAGCTGCGGCTCAGCGCCCTGGAGATGCGGGCCCGCGCGGCGCTGGAGCTGGGCGCGCACCGGGAGGTGGTGGCCGAGCTGACCGGGCTGGTGGGCGAGCACCCGTGGCACGAGTCGCTGTGGGAGGTGCTGATGCTGGCGCTGGACCGCTCCGGGCGGCACGCCGAGGCGTTGGAGGCATTCCGGGACGCGCGCCGGGCGCTGGTGGACGAGCAGGGCGTCGAGCCCGGTCCCGTGCTGCGGGAGCTGCACCAGCGGATCGTCACCGGCACGTCGGAGCCGCCGCACCGCGCGTCCGGGCCACCGCGCTCGACCGCTGCGGGTGCGGGAGCCGACCCGGGCCGCGAGCCCCGGTCGGCCGGCGGGCCCGGGCGTGCTCACGAGTCCCGACCGACCCGGGGGTCCTGGCCGGCCGGCGGGTCGGAACCGACCCGTGAGCCCCGGTCGGCAGGCGGGTCCGTGCCGGTCGGAGGGCCCGACCCGGCCAACGGGTCCGTGCCGGCCCACCACGCGCCGGCCGGTGGCGCGGACGCGCCCCGCCGCCTGTTCTCGGTGCCGCCGCACGTGGCCCGGGTGCTGCGCGACGGCGTCGGGCCGGAGGCGTTCGTCGGCCGCGTCGAGGAGACCGCGTTGTTGCGCGACCTGGTCACCGAGGTGCTGGCCGGGCGGGGCGCCCCGGTGTGGGTCGAGGGCGAGGCCGGGATCGGCAAGTCCGAGCTGCTGACCGTCGCGCTGGCGGACGCGGCGCGGCGCGGCTGCCAGGTGGGCTGGGCCGTCGCCGACGAGCCCGGCAGGCGGTTCCCGCTCCAGGTGATCATGGACTGCCTGGACGTCAGCCCGACCTCGCCGGACCGGCACCGCGCCGAACCGGCCGTGCGGCTGCGCAGCGAGCCCGCGCACGGCGGCTGGGGCCCCTCCGACCCGGTGCCGGTCGCGGTCGACCGGCTGCTGGCCCTGGTGGACCGGGTCTGCGCGAGCGGTCCCCTGCTGCTGGTGATCGACGACCTGCACTGGGCGGACGAGGCCAGCGTGCTGATGTGGCACCGGCTGGCCGCCGCCACCCGCCAGTTGCCGCTGCTGCTGGTGGCCGCGACCCGTCCCGACCCGGGCCGGCGGGAGCTGGCCCAGCTGCGGCGCGGCGTCGAGTCCCGGCGCGGGCACGTGGTCCTGCTGGAGCCGCTGGCGGCGCGGGAGACCGAGGAGCTGATCGGGGAGGTGGTCGGCGCCCGGCCCGACGACGTGCTGCGCGAGGTGGCCCGCCGCACCGCCGGCAACCCGCTCTACACCCGCGAGGTCGCGCACGCCCTGGTGCGCAACCGGGCCGTGCGCGTGGTGGACGGCGTCGCCGAGGTCGACCGGGCCGCCATCGACCAGGTGCCGTCGTCGCTGCTGGGCGCGGTGGACCGCACGCTGGACTCGGTGTCGCCGGCCACCCGGGACGTGCTGCGGTCGGCCGCGCTGCTGGGCGTGGCGTTCGGCGTCGACGCGCTGTGCGCGGTCACCGGGCGGTCGGCGCTGGACCTGGTGGGCGTGCTGGACGAGGCGGTGAGCGCCACCGTGCTGGTCGAGGCCGGTGACGAGCTGGCGTTCCGCCACCCCTACCTGCGACAGGCGCTGTACGAGGGCATCTCCCGGCCGGTGCGGGCCGCGCTGCACCGGCACGCCGCCGAGGCGCTGGCGGGCATCGGCGCGCCGGTCGAGCGGGTGGCCGAGCACCTGACGGCCGAGCCGGTGCCGCCCGACGAGTGGGTGGTCGGCTGGCTGGCGCGCCACCACGCCACCGTGTCCAACCGCGCGCCGCTGATCGCCGTCGACCTGCTGCGACAGGCCGTCGACAGCCCGCTGCCCACGCGGGTGCAGCGGGCGAGCCTGCTCACCGCCCTGGTCAAGGTGCTGTTCCGGTTGGAGCGCAACCCGGAGCGCGAGGCCGAGCAGGCGGTGGAGCTGTCCGCCGACCCGGACGACCGCGCCGAGATGCGGCACCTGCTGGCGGCCATGCGGCACCGGCGCGGCGACACCGCGTCCGCGATCGCGATGCTGCGCCGGGGCCTGGAGGCGCCCGACCTGCCGGAGATCTGGCGGACCCGGCACCTGTCGCTGCTGGCGAACTTCCGCCGCGGCGACCTGGCCGACCTCGACGAGGCCGAGCGGACCGCGCGCCAGGTGCGCGCCGAGTCGGTGGCCGAGGGCGAGCCGTACCCCATCGCGCACGCCTCGCAGACGCTGTGGCTGATCGACTCGATCCGCCGCGACCACGAGCGGGCGCTGCGGCACGTCGACGACGCGCTGGCCGTCGTCGGCGACCGCACCGACCTGGCCGAGCTGCGCTTCGACCTGCTGGACAACAAGGTGTTCACCCTCCAGAACCTCGACCGCCTGGCCGAGGCCGAGCAGGCGCTGGACTCGGCGCGGCGGGTGGCGGCCCGCCACGACCTGCCCACCGGGCTCCAGGTGTCCACCGCGGTGCACCACTACTGGACCGGCCGCTGGGACGAGGCCCTGGTGGAGCTGGACACGGTGACCGAGGACGGGCCCGCCATCACGTTCTTCGGGATGCGCGAACCGGGACCGGCCGCCCTGCTCCTGCACGGCGTGGCCGCGCTGATCGCGGGCCGCCGCGACGACCGCGCCGCCGCCGCGGCCCACCTGCGCGCGGCCGAGTCCCACGCGCCCGCCACCAGCGCCGAGCGGGAGAGCTGCGACTTCTACCTGGTGGCGGCGGCGCTGGCGGCCGAGCAGCGGGGCGCGCCCGACGAGGCGCTGCGGCTGCTCGCGCCGGTGCTGCGGCCGGATTTCGCCCGGATGATGCTGCGCCACCAGTGGCTGCCCCACGCCGCGCGCCTGGCGCTGGACTCCGGCGACCGAGAGGTGGTGCGCACGGCGCTGGAGGTGTGCGAGGAGGAGGCGGCCAAGGAGGTGCGGCCGGCCCGCGCGCACGCCGCCGCCGCGCACTGCCGGGGCCTGGTGCGCGGCGACCCGAGGGCCGTGCTGACCGCGGCCGCGCACTACCGCGCGGTGGGCCGGCCGCTGGAGCTGGCGTCGGCGCTGGTGGACGCCGGTGTCCTGCTGGCCCGCGGCGCGGGTTCGCCGGACGAGGTGACCGCGGCGTTCGGCGAGGCCCTGGAGCTGTTCGGCGGCCTGTCGGCGCGCTGGGACGTGCGGCGCGCGGAGCGGCTGATGCGGGAGTGCGGCGTCCGCGGCGACGCGCAGCACGCGGTCGGCCGGCCGCGGTCGGGCTGGCAGGCGCTGTCCCCGCTGGAGGTGCGCATCGCGCGCCTGGTCGCGGAAGGCCTGTCGAACCCGGACATCGCGGGCGAGCTGGCCCTGCCCCGGCGGACCGTGCAGTCGCACGTGTCGAGGGTGCTGGACAAGCTGAGGTCACCCTCGCGCACGGCGGTCGCCGAGCACGTCCACGCGAACCGGCCCACGCTGACGTGCCCGTGAGGTCCGGCGCTGCCGCCCGTGCGCGGGGTCGCGAGCGTCGAAATCCGGGTGCGGGCGTCCGGCGCGGTGGTGTGTGATCGGGACGTGGCGATCACGATGGGCGGTCCGGGGACCGACGGGCTGGACGAGGTCGTGGACGTGCTGCGGGAGTGGCAGCACGAGGGTGCGCCGGCGCAGCTGCACCCCGGTGACCTCGGCTGGTTCCGGCGGTTCGGGGCGGAGGCCACCGCGGCGGCGGTCCGGACCTGGAGCCGGGACGGTCGGGTCCTGGCCGTCGGGCTGCTGGACGGTCCCGGGCTGGTGCGGCTGGCGGTCGCGGGCGGCGCCCGGCGGGTCGAGGTCCAGGCGCGGCGGGGGGTGGGGGTCCGGGGCCGGGCGGGGGGCGGGGGGGGGGCGGGCGAGGTGGGGCGCGG
>NZ_JBHWIE010000402.1:0-6018 GCF_042732085.1 Actinosynnema sp. NPDC059797 | reverse complement strand
GGCGGCGGCCCAGCTCGACCCGCGCGGGCCCGTCGAGCGCGGGCGGCGCGTGACCGACCAGGGCCCGGCGCACGGGGTCGAGCGGCCACCGCCGCGCCCCGACCGCCAGCACCAGGTCGACGGTGCCCGCGGCCCGCGCGGACGGGTAGGCGCGGTGGTCGTTGTACTGGTTCCACGGTTCCCAGCGCAGCGGCGTCGCCACGTCGGTCAGCAGGCGCGCCAGCGCCGCGCCGAAGGGGCCGTGCGCGGCCAGCGCGGTCAGCGGCACGCGCGGACCGGGCATCGGGTCCGGTCGCGGGGACGGCCCCGGTTCGACCACCCGGCCGGGCCCGTGGGCGTGGGCGGCGGCCAGCGCCTGGGCTTCGGGGTTTGCGGCTTCCGTGCCCACGGCGTTCGGGCCCACGGCGTTCGGGCCCGCGGTGTTCGGACTCGCGGTGTTCGTGCTCGTGGTGTTCGGTGTCATGGCGTTCGGGCTCACGGGAACGGGTGGGGCAGCGGGGGACCTGCCAGGCGCAGGCGCGGGAGGCCGTGCGTGCGCCGGTTCAGCTCGCCGAAGGTCATCGGCACGGCGCCGGGCACGATCACCTTCGCCGAGTGCAGGCCGAGCCGCTCGCGCACCACCGGGTCGCTCTGGTCGACCGCGATCACCTCCAGGTCCAGCTCCGCCCACCGGCGGACGTAGTGCTCCAGCAGCGCGTCCAGATCGTCGCGCGGCACGTCGGGGACCACCGGGTCCACTGCCGGGCCGGGCACGAGGAAGTCGTACCGGTCGGCGGCCTCCGGCAGGCCGTTGACGTTGACGTGGTCGTCCATGGTGCGGACCAGCCGGGGGTCGCGCAGCAGCCGCCGCAGCCGGTCCGGGTCGAAGTCGTCGGGCTCGGCGCGGTAGCGCTTGGCGCCCGCCTCCACGTCCATCACCACCTCGGCCGCCGCCGAGCGCATCGCCGCGTCCGGGTCGAGCCCCGCGCCCGCCGCGAAGAACGCCCGGGGCAGGCGCGGGCGCGGCCTGGTGCAGCGGGCGAGCGAGAGCACGGACGGCACGCCCAGGTCGTTGGTGGCGTCGTACAGCTCCAGGCGGTAGCCGAGCTGCTCCAGCCGGTCCGCGACGTGCGCGGTGACCTCGTCGCGGACGCGCAGGCGCGGCAGGCGGGCGCGGCCGTACCAGGCCACGAGGAACGCATCCCGCTCGGCGACCTCGAACAGCCCGTGCAGCACGGCCTCGGTGAGGCTGTTGCCGGTGCCGCAGCCGTTGGACGTCTCGTCGACGAACCGCGGGCCCTCGGCGGGACCCCAGTAGGCGACGTGCTCGGGCACCGCGACCGGCCGGCCGCGGGTGTAGGACCAGCCGTGCACCCACCGGGTCCGCACGTCCGGGCGGTACGGCACGACGTGCGGCGACCCGTGGTCGGGCAGGCCCAGGCGGGTGGGGTCGAGCGCGCGGTCGCCGAGTTCGGCGTACGAGGCCTCCAGGACCGTGGTGACGCGCCGGGGCCTCAGGCCCGCGTGCCGCTCCACCGCCTCGTACAGCGCGACGCGCTCGGCCTCGGCGTAGTCGGCGGTGCGGCCGAACCCGGCCTGCCCGCCCACCAGCTCGGCGCTCACCGCCGCCACCGTCAGGTCGCCGATGCGGTACATGCCGCCGACCGGGCCGTGCCGCAGGTCGAACAGCTCGCGGTGCGGGGCGTCGCCCGCGGTCAGGGGGTTGGGGCCGCGCAGCGTGCCGGGCACCACCGGGACGGGCGCGCGGACCACGGTCGCGGTTCGCGGCGAGTCCTCCGGCAGCGGGCCGCACGCGGGGCAACCGCCGGGCCGGGTGCGCACCCGGTGCTCGCCGGTGGTGGCGAGGTCGGTCCGCAGCGCCAGGACGCGGTCGCGGTGGGCGTCCGGGTCGGCCAGCACGCGGTCCACCAGCAGCGCCAGCAGCGGGCGCAGCGCCGGGGAGGCCAGGCCGCCCAGGCGCATCCGCCGGTCGCCGCGCGGCACCGACTCGCCGAGCGCGGCCAGGCGGGCGTCCTCCGCGCACCGCACGCACACGCCGCCACCGCCACCGCCGAACACCGGGCCGATCAGGACCAGGGCCCCGTCGAACCGCACGGGCAGCACGGGCCCGTCCACGCCGACCCGGTCCAGGTCGCCGACCCGGTAGTCGGTCAGCTCCAGCACCCGCACCGGCCCGCTCCCGGGCCCGTGACGCCCGTCGTGGCCTTCGGCGTTCACCGGTCCGCCCCCGACATCGCGGCTCCCGGCGCTCACCGGTCCGCCCCCGGCACCGCGAACGCCACCAGCCCCGCCGCCTCCAGCACCGGCCCGAGGTGCACCGGCTTGACCTCGCCCCTGACCTCGCCGACGAGCGCGCGCAGGTCGTCCTGGAAGGCGTCCTCGCCGTCCCGCACGCCGTGCGGCCAGTTCCAGTCGCGGTTGGTCCACGGCGCGGCGGCCCCGTCCGGCGCGGCGAACGGAGCCGCCCCGCACAGCGAGACCGACCCGGTCACCCCGGCCTGGGCCCGCCCGGCGGCGGCCAGCGCGGCGAACGCGACGGCGTCCGCCGCCCCCGCCTCGACCGCCCAGGACAGCTCCTCCCCGCCCGCCCGCACCACCGCGCGGACCACACCGGGCCCCAGCCTGGTCACCTCGACCGCGGCGGGCAGCGCGAACCTGAGCACCACGGCCTTCCACCAGCGGCGGGCGGTCGGGTCGGCGGACCACTCGTCCTCCTCGACCGGTGTGCCGGGCAGGTCCCGGACGGCGGTGCGCAGGGCCAGGCCGAGGGCGTGCACCCGGTCCGCGCCCACCACCGCCCCCTCCGGCGCGAGCCCGCGGGCGGCGCGGAGCAGGGCGTCGAGCCGCGCGGCGTGCTCGGTCGTGCCGAAGCCGACCGCGTCACCGGACGCGGCGAGCTTGACCGGCAACTGGGGCAGGTCGCCGGGCGAGGGGGTGGGCACCGGACCGAGTTCCCGGTCGCCCAGCACCTCCAGCAGGGCGCCGTTGGGCTCCAGCGGGCGGATCGCCGACAGCCACGGGTGGTACTCGGCGTGCAGCGGGTCCACCCGGGCGACCAGGACCGCCTGGTGCGGTGGCCCGGTGGGCGGCACGTCGCTCCACATGTCGACCACCTCGGTGGAGGGGTCGGGCAGCCCGCCCACCACGCACACCAGCCGGTGCGCGGCGGCTGACCCGACCAGCGCGGCCAGCACCTCCGGCGGGTCGCCGGGCGCACCCGCGAGCCGACCGGCCACCGCCGCCGCGTCGGCCACCACGTCGCCGACCGACCCCGGCGCGACCGCGAAACCGACGTCGGCGGCGCACCCGGCGGCGACCGCGTGCGCACCGGCGGTCAGGAGCAGCCCCGCGCCGGGCCGGACCGGCGCCACGTCCAGGCCGGTGGCGGCGAGGGCGCGGTGGGCGGCAGCGGCCAGAACGCCCTCACCGGTCACGACGACGGTCGCCGACCGCAGCCGCCGCCACGCCTCCAGCGGTGCCGCGGCCACCGACTCCAGCCAGCTCGCGATGTCCGGGGGCGGCAGGTCGCGGCCTCCGCGAGCACCGGCACCGCCACCGCCACCGGCACCGGCACCGGCACCGGCACCACGCAGGCCGGGATCGCCCTGCCCGCCGCTGTCCCCGACCCCGCTGTCCCCGACCCCGCCGGCACCGCCCCGCCCGGCCTCGGCCCACTCGACGGGCACCTCCACCAGCAGGTCGTGCTCGTGGAGCTGGCCGATGATCAGCTCCAGCGCCCGCGCCACCGCCGGCGACGCGTTCTCCGGCACCGAGAGCTGCTCCGGCGGCACCCCCTCGGCCAGCGGACCGGCCAGCCGCTCCCAGATGGTCCACAACCCCTTGCCGCCTTCGAGGGTGAAGCTGGACCGCCACCCCCGCACGTGCAGCCCGGTCGCGGTGGGCGTCGCGTGCGCGATCGGCCGCAGGCGCAGCAGCACGCCGCTCACCGGGTCGCCTCCACCATCTGCGTGACGTGCTCGGACCAGCCCAGCCCGGTCATCCGCTGCACCGCCCGCACGACGAGGCTCGCGGCGAGGTAGCGCTCGACGGGCGTCACGTCGCACGCGGCCAGCAACTGGTAGAGCATGTTCGTGCCGAAGCGGTAGACGGTGACGGGCCGCTGGTAGCGCGGGTGGTCGAAGTCCACCTCCCGCAACCGCAGGTGGTACTCGCTGACGCGGTCGCGGTGGTCGCGGTGCCAGCGCCGGATCGCCTCCTCCTCGCCCAGCTCCAGGGCGCGCTCACCGAGCTGCGCCGGGTAGGCGGTCGGCAGCTCGCCCCGGTCGAACACCTCCTCGACCAGCGCCCGGCACCCCTCGGTCCACGCCACCCACGCCGTGCCGGCCGCACCGTCCGCGACACCGCGCACGGTGCCCACCACCCGGTCCGCGTTGCGCTCCCACACGCGGTCGAACCGGTCGCGCAGCACGCCGTCCGGGTCGCTGTGCAGCAGGAAGTCCTCCAGGTGCGACAGGAACGAGTGGTAGCCGTTGACCAGCCCGGCCGGGAACCGGCTCGCGTGCGCCGCCATGGCGACCAGGGCGAGGTGGACGCGGGCCTGCCCGGAGCCGGCGACCGCCACCGCGTCGCGGATCGCGGGCACGCCGAGCCGCAGGCACCGGGTGCGCAGGTCCACCAGCGCGTCGGAGCCCAGGAGCTGCCGGACGGCGGTCAGGTCGGTCGGCTCGACGACCACGGTGTTGTCCGGGTGGATCGGCTCGTAGGGCGGTGGCACGAGTTCCGCGATCCCGTTGCGCCGCGCCTGTTCCAGCAGTTCGGCGACATCTGCGTCCACAGTGGACGGGTGGTGCGCGAGGTGCGCGCGCACGCGGTCGGCGACGAGCGCGGCGGCGTCGGCCGGGCCGTCGAGCCGCACCCGCACGTGCGGCCCGTGCAGCCAGTGCCGCTCCACGTGCCCCACCGCGCCCAGCCCCTCCGCCTCCGCGAGCGCGGGCAGCACGGCGTCGCGGAGCAGGGGCGCCTTCACCGGGTCGTGGTAGTAGCAGACGACGTCGATCACGAGGCCCTCCAGTACGTTTCCGCGATCAGTTCGACCACCCGGCCGGCCGGGGCGCCGGTGCCGGGCACGGGCAGCGCCTCGGTCAGCCGCACGCCGTCGGGGAACCGGGCCAGCAGGCGGGGCAGGCAGCGCAGGTGCAGCGGGTCGCCGAGGTCGGCGTACTGCGGCTTGTCCGCCGTCAGCGCCCGCCGGTAGGCGTCGACCGACGCGGGTCCCCGGTCCGGTCCGACGAACACGTGCTCCGGCAGCCCGTGCCGGGCGCGCAACCGGGCCACGTCCAGCGCGGCCTGCTCCTCCGCGCCGACCGCCGGCGGCGTGGCGAAGTCCCACGACCGGCGCGCCAGCACGACGTCGCCCCACGTCAAGCGGTCCCGGACGGTCGCGCCGCGGCGCGTCGAGGCGGGCCGCAGCGGGTCGAGGTCCACCCAGCCGCAGGCCAGGTCCGAGTACAGCGGCGCCTGCCGGTCCGGCAGCGCCACCGGGATCAGGAAACCCGCGTATAGCACGTCGAGCGGGACGCCGCGGTGCGTCACCCGGACCTCGTCGGCGACCGGGTCGTGCCGCACGTCCAGCTCGTCGGCGGGCAGGTCGGCCCAGCGGGCGTCCTCGCCGACCTCGCGGGCGCCGAGCAGCGGGTGCAGGTTGGCGTTGAACCCCTGCACCGGGCGGAACTGCACCGGGTCGGCGATGTGGCGGCGCACCTGGCGGGCCACCGCGTCGCGCGCGCCGGGCAGCAGGTCGAGGAAGCGGCTGGTGAACTTCCCGAACCCGGCGTAGACCCGGTTGACCACCAGCCGCCCGTCGCGGGTCGGCTGGGCGAAGAAGCCGTACGAGCCGGGGCGGTTGGTCGCCCACGCGGGCACCAGGTCGGCGGCGGCCGCCAGCACCTCGTCGGTGACGACGCCGTCGTGCACCTGCCCGGCCAGCTTCTCGCGGGCGTCGAGGACCGCGCGCACACCGGGATCGCCCACGGCGTCGGCGGCCTCCGGGGTCATGGC
>NZ_JBHWIE010000401.1:0-6118 GCF_042732085.1 Actinosynnema sp. NPDC059797 | reverse complement strand
CGCGCCGTGGGCGTCGACCTCCAGCGACCGCCGGCGGAGCTGTCGGCGGGGGTCGTGCGCCGCTGCCTGCGCGAGCGGGCGGCCGAGCTGGACCGGCTGCCGGAGGCCGAGCGGGCCGTGGAGCTCGCCCGGGTGTGGACGGTGCAGGAGGCGTGCGTCAAGGCCGAGGGCACCGGCCTGGCCGGGCGGCCGTGGGCGATCGACGTCCCGGCGCGCCCGGTCTCCGGCCGGTGGCGGCACTTCCGGTGGGTCGCCCTGCGCGACGCCGTCGACGTGCCGTTGAGCTGCGCGTTCGAGGAGTGGACATGCTGAGCTGCTACACGACCAACCTGGTCGACTGCCTGCGCCCCGAGCAGCCGGACGTCGACCGGCGGTTCGCCGAGGCGGTCGCCCTCTCGGTGCGCGTCGACCGGCCGGGCGAGGTGGCGTTCACCCACCACGCGCCGGTGGACCCGCGGCTGGGCTACCGGTCGGCCGGGGACTGGTCCGGCGCCGCGGCGGGCCTGCGCGAGGAGCTGGCCGACGCGGGGCGGGCGCTGGCCGTGGCCAACACCCGGAACCTGCCGTGGGCGCCGCCGTCCGACGAGGACGTCCCGCACTGGGTGCTGGTGACCGACCACGCCGACGGGCGCTGGCTGGTCGTCGACGGCTTCGAGGCGCTGCTGCCCCACGGCGAGCAGCGCCCCTACCGGGGCTGGTTCGACGACGACGCCCTGCGGGAGCTGCTCGCGCCGCTGCCGCCGCTGCGCCCCGAGGTGCACAACCGCGACGTGCACGCGCTCGGCGTGCCGGTCGCGGTGCCGGAGCCGGGCCGCTACCGGTGGCTGTCCCGGCGGGACGTGCCGCCGCCGCTGCCCCTGGAGGGCCGGTGGGTGACGGGCACCGGAGCCGCCCTGCAATACCTGGCCGAGCACGTCGCCGGCGACCCGGCGGCGCTGGGCCGCCACGCCGAGGACCTGTGGGCGGCGAGCAGGCACCACCAGTTCAAGCACGCCGGCGACCCGGTGGCCGCGGCGGCGTGGGCGGAGCTGCCCAGGGCGGTGCGCTTCGCGGTGCAGTCCGCCGAGCGCGGGCGCCCCCGCCCGGCCCTCGTGGTCCGGGCCTTCGAGGAAGTCATCGCGGTGGAGAGGCGGAACGGATGAGCAAGACCTTGTACGAGTGGTTCGCGGCGTCGGCCGCCAGGTTCGGCGACCACGTCGCGCTGGAGGTCGGCGACGAGCGGTTGACCTACGCCGAGCTGGCGGCGCTGGCCGACCGGATCGCCGCCGGGCTGGCCCGCGGCCCGCACGCGCGGGTCGGCCTGCTGGCCGCGCGCAGCACCCTGACCTACGCCGGTTACCTGGCGGTGCAGCGGCTGGGCGGCACGGTGGTGCCGCTCAACCCGGAGTTCCCGGCCGCGCGCAACGACACCATCGCCGCGTCCGCCCGGCTGGACCGGGTGCTGCGGGAGGGCGACGAGGTGCCCGCCTCGGCCGAGGGCCTCCGGCCGCGCACGCCGGGACCGGACGACCTGGCCTACGTCCTGTTCACCTCCGGGTCGACCGGGACGCCCAAGGGCGTCCCGATCCGGCACCGCAACGTGTCGGCCTACCTGGAGCACGTGATCCCGCGGTACGAGGTCGGGCCCGGCAGCCGCGTGTCGCAGACCTTCGACACCACCTTCGACGTCTCGGTCTTCGACATGTTCGTCGCCTGGGGCTCCGGCGCGACCCTGGTGGTGCCCACGCGCAACGAGGTGCTGGCGCCGGTCCGGTTCGTCAACGCCAAGCGGATCACGCACTGGTGCTCGGTGCCGTCGGTGATCTCCTTCGCCCAGCGGCTGCGGGCCCTCAAGCCGGGCAGCATGCCGACCCTGCGCTGGAGCCTGTTCGCCGGCGAGGCGCTGACCCTCCAGCAGGCCGAGGCGTGGCGGGCGGCGGCCCCCGGCAGCCGGGTGGAGAACTTCTACGGGCCCACCGAGCTGACGATCACCTGCACGGGGTACACGCTGCCCGCCGACCCGGCCGACTGGCCGCGCCCGGCGAACGGCACCGTGCCGATCGGCACGGCGTACCCGCACCTGGAGCACGTGCTGCTGGACGAGCACGGACGCCCCGCCGACGAGGGCGAGCTGTGCCTGCGCGGGCCGCAGCGGTTCCCCGGCTACCTCGACCCGGCCGAGAACGCCGGGCGGTTCCTGTCGTTCGACGGCGAGGTGGCGGTCGCCTACGACGGCGACGGGCCGCTGACCGAGGAGCACTGGTACCGCACCGGCGACCGGGTCCGCCGGGAGGGCGGCCTGCTGGTGCACCTGGGCCGGCTCGACCACCAGGTCAAGGTGCGCGGCTACCGGATCGAGCTGGGCGAGGTCGAGGCGGCGCTGCGCGACCAGCCGGGCGTGCTGGGCGCGGTCGTGGTGGCGGTGCCCGGCGGGGACGGCGAACTCGACCTGGAGGCGGTGTGCACCGGGGGCGACCTGGACGAGGAGGCGCTGTTGACCGCCCTGCGCGACCGGCTGCCCGGCTACATGGTGCCGCGGGGCGTGACCGTCCTGGACGAGCTGCCGCTCAACCCGAACGGCAAGACCGACCGCAAGGCGCTGTTCGCGCTGCTGAGCGAGCGGGTGGCGCGGTGACCTCGGTCGACGTGGTCGACGCGGAGGCCTTCCGGCGGGCCATGGCCCAGTTCCCGACGTTCGTCACCGTGGTCACCACGATGAGCCCCGAGGGGCCGGTGGGGTGCACGGCGAACGCGGTGATGTCGCTGTCGCTGGAGCCGTCGAGCGTGGTGGTGTCGCTGCGCAGCGGCGGCCGGACGCTGGAGCACGTCCGCGCCGCGGGCGCGTTCGCGGTCAACGCGCTGGCCTGGGAGCAGCGGGAGCTGTGCCGGCGGTTCGCCGTGGGCGACCCGGCCCGCCGGTTCGACGGGGTGCGGCACGTGCTGCGCGACGGCGTGCCCGTGCTGCCCGACGCGGTCGCGAGCGTCGGCTGCGTGATCGAGGACGCCCTGGAGGTGCACGACCACACGCTGGTGATCGGCCGGGTGGTCTGGTCGACCAGCGGGGAGCGCCCGGCGCTCGTGCTGCGGGCCGGCGAGCACCACCGGTGCTGAGCGCCGGCGCGGGCGGACCGCGGTCCGGGGGTCCCGCGGCGGGGAGGACCTCCGGACCGGCGGCGGGGCCGGCCGGGCTAGGCGTGCTCGGCCACCTGTTCGCTGACCACCCGCGTCGCGGCCTCGGTCAGCGCGGTGAGGGCCGCGTTCGGCGCGCGACCGCGCCGGCGGGCCAACTGCGTGTAGACGAGGAACGGGAAGGACCACGGCAGGCAGTGCAGCCGGCCCTCGGTGACCTCCGACCGGACGGTGACCGAGGGCAGGAGCGCGACGCCCAGGCCGGACGCCGCGGCCCGCTTGGCCACGTCGACGGAGTCGAGCGCCAGCACCGACGAGCGGTGCTCCGCGCCGGTCAGGTCGAGCAGTTGGACCAGCCGGTCGTGGTAGGCGCCCCCGCTCTCCGCCTTGATCAGGGTGACGCCGCGCAGGTCCGCGTCGGTGACGGTCGACCGGCGGGCCAGCGGGTGGTCGGGGCCGGTGACCAGGACCAGGGGCTCCTCGCACAGCACCGTGACGTCGAGGCCGTCCCGGTGTTCGACCTCATCGGTGAAGAACGCGCAGTCGAGGGTGCCGTCGCGCACCGCCGCCAGGTTGCCGGGGGTGTCGCGGGAGCGCAGCGACAGCCGGATTTCCGGGTGCCGCCAGTGGACGTACTCCACCAGGGGGAACAATCGGTACTCGGTGAGGCTCTGCGTGGTGCCGATGACGATGTTGCCCTTGGGCTCGTCGTCCACCGAATTCACTTTTAACGCTTTGTCCGTGAGCTTGATGATGTCGGAGGCGAGCGGGAGGAGTTCGGCCCCGGCCCGGGTCAGCTGTATGCCCTGGCGCAGCCGTCGGAACAACGGGGCGCCGAGCACTTCTTCGAGCGTTTTGATCCTCGCGGTGACCGTGGGCTGCGAACATTTGAGCACTTCGGCGGCCTTGGTGAAGCTCCCCGTCTGCGCGACGGTGGTGAAGGCGAGAAGATGACGTGTCTCCAACGATTCCTCCAATGCACGGTGAAGCGAGCCGGCACCCGGCGTCCCTGGTCGCGCCGGAACCGACCGCCCCACGTCCACCCAGTAGCACGTCCACCCAGTAGTACGACACGCACTCGATCGCACCGGTCTGCGACCTGCCCCCGTGCGGGACGGGCACCTCAGCCCGCGGTCGAGGCCCTCCGCCGAGGAGGCCCGCCCACCGCGCCGACGACCGAGGGGCGCCCTCCCGCCCCGGTTCGGCTCGGTGCCCGACATTGTCGGCGCCGGATCGCGGGAAACCTTTCGGGCTCACCGCGCGACGCCGTGAGGGGTAACAGGATCACGGAATCAGCTCAACCCGCCGGCGCACGGCCGCAGCGGTCCGGAAACGGATTGCCCCCAAGTCGTCAACGTGATCAGCTCTCCCCGGATGAGCGCCTTCTACGACGGGGCTCACAATGCCACAAATTCATGGAAAATGCAGTTTCACCGACGGTCACGGCTGGTTACTCCATCCGATGTGTAATCACGACTCCTGTCACGCGGCGTTCACGCCTCGGTGATGCGGCGCCGCTTGTGGTGCGCCGGCGCCGACCCGTATGGTGCAACTTGCACCGGGAGGTGAACGTTACCGGTTCGCGGCCCGTTTCCTGTGACGTGCATCACTTTATCTTGCGGACGGTGCGGGGAACCCAGGACGTTCCGCCGGCGGTGCCACCGGGCCCGCCGCCGCCAGCATCCGCTCCCCGATGGCGCGCAGGGCGTCCCGCAGCTCGGCGCACCCGACCACCCGGTACGGCGCCGGCAGCACCGCGAGCTGCTCGGCGTACCACACGGGGTTGCTGGTGCTCCCGACCAGGCGCGACGTCCCGGCGTCGACCGGTTCCAGCCTGCCCAGGGTGCGGGGCAGGCAGCGGGCCGCGACGTCGGCCGGCGCGTCGACGACGACCTCGACCTCGTACTCCCACCCGACCGCGAGGTGCTCCTCCAGCTCGGCGACGGGGTCCAGGTCGCGCGGCGGGTCGAAGGTCCCGTCGAGCACCTCCACCTCGCGGACCCGGTCCACCCGGTACGCCCGCCGGGCCCCCGAGGTGTGCGACAGGCACAGCAGGTACCACCGGCCGTGGCGCACCACCACGGCCCACGGGTCGGCCTCAACCACCCGGTCCGCCCCGGCCCCGGTGCGGTAGCCGAGCCGCACCGGGCGGCGGTCCGCGCAGGCCCGCACGAGGGTGCTCGCGGTCCGGGGGTCGGGGCGGGCGGCGGCGCGGTCGGGCGCGGGTGCCGCGGCGCGGCGGACGACCTCGGCCTCGCCGGCCACCGGGGCGGGCAGCGCCCCGATGAGCTTGCCCAGCGCGCTGCCGACCGGGCCCGCCGGGTCGCCCGCGTCGTGGTGGCCGTCCAGCACGGCCATGACCAGGCCGAGGGCTTCGTCGGCGCTGAACACCAGCGGCGGGAGCCGGACGCCGCGGCCGATCCGGTAGCCGCCGCGCGGCCCCCGGGTGGTCTCCACCGGGACGCCCGCTTCGCGCAGGATGCCGATGTAGCGCCGGGCGGCCCGCTCCGTGACGCCGAGCCCGGCGGCCAGCCTGCCCGCGGTGATGCCGGGGCTGTTCCGGACCAGTTCGAGGGCCAGCAGGGCACGTGCGGTGGGGCTCGCGTCGGGTTTCATTCTCTCCCGCGATCCGGAAGTGGAACGTCCGGATAGGACGTTACCGTCCGGCCATGATCGAGGACACCGTGATCCGCGAACCGGCCATGGCGGCCGGTGAGGCGGAGATGCTGATGTTCGCGCTGGAGCGCTCCCGCGCCCAGTTCGCGTGGAAGTGCGGCGGGCTGGACGCGGCCGCCCTGAACCGGCCCCACCCGCCGTCGGCGATGACGCTGGGCGGGTTGCTCAAGCACCTCGCGCTCGTCGAGGACCGGAACACCGCCCGCTACGTGACCGGGCAGCCGCCGGGGCCGCCGTGGGACGGGGCCGGGGTCGACTTCGACGCCGACCCCGACTGGGAGTGGCGCACCGCGCGCGAGCACGCGCCCGAGGAGCTGTACCTGTCTCTTATACA